>CAJQPV010000248.1 GCA_905480305.1 uncultured Gammaproteobacteria bacterium
TGGATCGCGGCGGCGCGCTCTGGCAGGGATGTCGATGCTGACTGAAACACGGCATCCAGACATTGGGAAGCCGCTTGCTTGCTGCTGCACGGCTGTGCCTGTTGCACCAGTGCCTGTATGGGTGCCGGTATGGGCGAGGTAGCCGTGTTGTTTAAAGCATATCCATGCTGGTAAAGCAGGCATTCAGCACGATCAGCCGCCATCAGACTGTCAATCCACTCGTGTTCAGCTGTGCTGATAGCGTCGAAGCCCATGAAATAATAAAAATGCGCATCCATCTGTTCCCTGTTCAGGGACATGCGCTGCAGGCTGGCGAGTCCCGGATCCAGCATATTGTTACTGGCCAACTGTGTATGCCAGGCTTGCCAGAGCCGGTGCACAATGCTGGCCTCCATGCCGAGTGGCTCAGGCAACTGGTCTTCAATGCCGTAGGCACTGACAAGTTGCGAGGTAAATGCGTCCAGGTCGTCGGGAATACTGACGCGGTTGACTGTCAGTTCATCAAACAGTGAAACCAGGTTGGCGCCCAGTAGCCAGGGGTTGCTGCCCCTGAAAAAACCGGGGTGCTGCATCAGCACTTCAACCAGCATCAGTTCGCGTTGTGCGCGACCGGGGATGCTCTGCTCGATGGGGTGCTGTTCGCACAGCCACTGCTCGGCACTGGTGATGATCGGGCCGAGCAGGGCGGCGCAGTCATTTTTCCCTGCCTGCAATAACAGCTGTCGACGCAGACGTGCTGCGAATTGCAGGTCAGGGAGAAGTACCACCGTGTTAGTGAGATCAGGAAGCGACTCGGCACGTTCAAGGATACGCGAAGCCGCAAGCTCGAAAATGTCCTGGTGGCAGGAAACCAGGGTGACAGGGCTTTTCAATGCCATGAAAACGGACGCTGTTGCTGTTCGCGGACCAGCCTGTTACCGGCTGACATGAGCCGCGCACTGACAGTGGCAACAGGAATTCAGCGCTCCAGGTATTGCAGCTTGTCCGGCTTGTCTTTCCACTCGTCCGCGTCCTCGGGGGGATCTTTCATTTGCGTAATCACCGGCCAGTTCTGCGCCAGCTCCGCGTTCAGCTCCAGGAAATGTTCCTGCCCGGCAGGCAGGTCGCCTTCATCAAAGATGGCGTTAATGGGGCACTCCGGTTCGCACAGGGTACAGTCGATGCATTCGTCCGGATCAATCACCAGGAAGTTCGGGCCTTCATGAAAGCAGTCAACCGGGCATACCTCTACACAGTCCGTTAATTTGCACTTGATGCAGTTTTCGGTCACAACAAAGGTCATGAGTCTCTCCAGTAGTCATCACGCTGTGTGCGGCAATATTGCGCTTTGCCACACACAAAAAATATTAAGTAAGTTATGTAACTTGTTGTTATCAAGGTGTTATAGATAACAATTAAATCATGGTTATGAAGTATACAGCTAATCGTGTGGCTTATGAATGCAGTTCCTGCTCGGCCAGTTCTTTCAGGGTGTAGAGGACCTGTTGTGCCTGTCGCGGCGACAGCTCATCTGCATCGATATCCCTTAGCGCCGCAACCAGCGGATGATCGGCCGGAGACTGGAACAGGGTCATTTGTTCGCTGGCTGCCGGTGCCGGGCCAGCTGTGGTGTTCTCCAGTTCCAGCAGTCGCTGCTGTGCGTAGGCAATCACCTGCTTCGGTACCCCGGCCAGTGCGGCGACATGCAGGCCATAACTGCGGTCTGCTGCGCCCGTTTTAACGGCATGCAGGAATACGATGCGGTCATCGTGCTCAACGGCCTGTAAATGGACATTGACAATATCGCTGTATTCTTCCGGCAGCCGCGTGAGTTCAAAGTAGTGCGTGGCGAACAGGGTAAAGGCCTTGACGCGCACGGCAAGGTCAATCGCGCAGGCCCATGCCAGTGACAGTCCGTCATAGGTGCTGGTGCCGCGCCCGATTTCATCCATCAGCACCAGGCTGTTGCTGGTGGCGTTATGCAGGATGTTGGCGGTTTCCGTCATCTCGACCATGAAGGTGGAACGGCCGCCGGCAAGGTCATCGGCTGCACCGATACGCGAGAAAATCCGGTCGACGGGTCCGATGCTCGCGCGACTGGCAGGTACATAGCAACCGATGTGTGCCAGTAACACGATCAACGCCGTCTGTCGCATATAGGTTGATTTGCCGCCCATGTTCGGCCCGGTAATAATCAACATGCGTTGCGTATTACTGAAGCAGGTGTCATTGGGGATAAAGGCTTCATCAAGTATGTGTTCGACCACCAGGTGGCGGCCCGCATCGATTTGAATGCCGCTTTGCTCAACCATCTCCGGGCAAACGAGTTTGAGTGTCTGGCTGCGCTCGGCGAAGTTTGTCAGTACGTCGAGTTCGGCGATGGCTTCTGCGCTGTCGCGCAATGGCAGTAACTGTTCGCAGAGTTCATTCAGCAGCTCGTTGTAGAGCGATTTTTCCAGCGCCAGTGCACGCTCGCGCGCGCTCAGTACCTTGTCCTCGTGTGCCTTGAGTTCCGGGGTGATGTAGCGCTCAACGGCCTTCAGTGTCTGGCGACGCTGGTAATTATCAGGCACCTTGTCGGCCTGCAGGCGGCTGACCTCTATATAAAAGCCGTGCACCCGGTTGTAGCTGATCTTCAGCGTGG
>CAJQPV010000249.1 GCA_905480305.1 uncultured Gammaproteobacteria bacterium
GTTTCTGTTCCCGAGTCTCCGGTCTTTGTGACCTGGTTACGACAACTCTCGTGTATGCGCAGCATAAGATTATAGGCGTAGCCACTACGGTCTATAATTCGCCGGGCGAGTGTAGCCGTGGGTTTCTCAAGATAGTCCTGCAGATTGGAGACCTGGGAGCCAACCTCGGCAACCAGGAAACGCAGATTGTTGCGTATTTGCTTCGAAAGCCGCATTACCAGTCGAGAGTTCCCTGGTAAACAGTCTCGGCACGCTCACTGAAACCACCCAGGTAATGACGCAGCGACCGGGGATGAAGCGGCATGTCTGCAAGCGTGTCCAGCCGCGCCCAGACCACCTCTACCTGGTGCTTGTCAGGATGGGGTCCGTTAACCGCAACATAGTCATCAGGCACCTTGCAGACAAACAAAAACTCGATCAGGTGACGTGTACTTCGAGGTACTGTGTCACGCGGTTTGAAACAGTCGGCCACGCAGACCAGTTCATGGATTTCTACCCGGCTGCCGATTTCCTCTTCACATTCACGCAGCAACGCCTGCTCGAGGGTTTCTCCGGGATCCTGCCCGCCTCCTGGCAGGGCAAACCGCTCACCCTGCTCAAAGCCGGCCTTGCGCAGTAACAGGATGCTATTGTCGCGCAGAATCAGTGCGCGGACAGCATTGCGTATCGGAGCAGAGATCGGTTCCATAGCTTCGCCATAAGGTTGGTTGTTCCAGTATTCAAGTTAGCAATTATCTGCCGGGGCTTGTTTTAATCAGCGGCCACAGCAGCAGGATAACGTATGTTGACCTGATCAATACTGCGGTCAGAAGCCTTTACAATCCTGACTTCCAGATTATCGATGGTGAATATTTCATTGTCATGAGGTATGGATTCCGTATGGTTAAGGATCCACAAACTTACGGTATCGGTTGGCTTTCCCAGCAGTTCCAGCCCGAAATGCTTTGCCACCACGCGCATCTCAACAGACCCTTGCACACTGATTTCATCGCTGGACACACTATTGACGGCGGCAGGTGCAATATCGCTTTCATCGTAGATCTCACCGACCAGTTCCTCCAGCAGATCCTCCAGGGTTACTATGCCGCGCACATCACCGTATTCATCGACAACGATAGAAAACAGCTGATTACGTCGCCTTAACCGGGCAAACAGGTTATCAATAGGCTGGTATTGGGACACAAACAGCGGTTCGTGCGCAATGGTCTGCAGTTTATCTTCCGTCTGCCCGGAGGCGGAAGCCCTGAGCAGGTCCCTCAGGTACAGCACCCGGGTAAAATTATCTTTTTGGCCTTCATAAACGGGAATTCGCGAATAGCGCTCGCGCGCGACAATCGGGATGGCATCATGAACAGAAAGAGCAGCGTCGAGTGAGAAAATACTCCCCTTCGGAGTCATTACATCGCGAACCTTGAGATCATTAAAGGCAAATACCCGTTCGATAATCTTCCTTTCGTTATGTTCGATCTCGCCTTCCCTGACACCGTATCCCAGCATACCAATAAGTTCGGACTCGGTAATTGTCGGATCGCTCTTGCCCCCTGTGAGACCATAAACCCAGGCAGCAAATCGGGAGAAAAACCAGACCAGGGGATAGATCATGCGCATGAAAAGCAACAAAGGGTACGCAATGAACAGCGAAATACGCTCTGAATACCGGGTTGCCAGACTCTTGGGGGTGATTTCACCAAACACCAGAATAAACAGTGTCAGCACACCAACAGCAATACCCGGTCCGGTACTGCCAAATTGTCGGGTTGCCATGACAGTTGCCAGCGCCGAGGCTGCAATATTGACCAGGTTGTTTCCTATCAGAATGGTCGTCAGCATCTGCGCAGGGTCTTTCTTCAGCTGGTACAACGCCTTTGCACCCGCCCGCCCTTCACTAACCAGGGCCTCTGCCCGCGCCATCGACAACGCCACCAGGGCCGTCTCCGAACCGGAAAATATTCCGGAAAAAAACAGTAGTACCAGCAGGTAAAGCATCTCCATTGTCCATTCATACCAGAATCCGCCAGAAACTGCCAAAACAAGGTCTTAGGGAACACTGATAGCCGGTAAAATTCCGTCATCGTGAGCGAGCAGGGCAAACAAATAACCGGGAACCGCTCTGTTGAGGCTGCACAACATTGCATGACTGTCGAACTTAGTGACAGAATAAGCCATATAAAGAATAATGCTTGTAAATTTACGAGCATAGCTGTCAGCGCGAGCACCTGCCTAACAAACCGGACCGGCGCGGACACAATTACGCCGGAAATGAACCCGGGCACAACAAAAAATGCGTATTGAATTTATTTTCCCTGACAACCTGCGCCCCGAAGACTTGCAGTCAACACTGCAGGATGACAAGCGGATAATCGCAGAACCGCCACGGACGATTTACCGAACCTATTTTGACAGTTTCGACTGGCGTCTCTATCTGGATGGTTCACTGCTTGAGGACAGCCGTGATGGCAACGGCCATACCCTGGTATGGCGATCCCTGCAGGGTGAAGACCGCAACCCCGGTTTAAAACTGGACACACCCCCACGGTTTGCCCGGGACCTGCCACAGGGGCCACTCCGCGAGCAACTGGAACCGCTGCTGGAAATGCGTGAACTTGTTCCGATATTCAGGATTCGCTCCCGGGTCACCGGCCTGCGCATCCTGAACAGGGACGAAAAAACGGTGGCCTGGCTGAAGATCGAGGAAAACACCCTGCCGCGGCAACGGGGAATCCGTTCCGGGAAACTCGACAATCGCGCCGTCATTATTCCTGTCAGGGGCTTCACGAAACCGGGCACGGCGCTGGCAAAACGTCTGCAGCAACAGGGGTTGACCCCGGCAGAAGATGATCTGATGCTGTCAGTTCTGGCCATGCTCGGTGAAAAACCGGGCAACTACTCTTCCAAGCTGGATCTGAAACTTGACCCTGCCATGCGCACTGATCAGGCCGGCAAGGTTATTCTGCAACGACTTCTGGATATCATGCTGCAAAACGAGGCAGGTACCCGCACAGCGACGGATACCGAGTTTCTGCATGATTTCCGGGTCGCGATTCGCCGCACACGCTCTGCTCTGTCGCAGATCAAGGATGTGTTCCCGAAGCGGATTACCGATCGTTACAAGAGCGAATTTGCCTGGCTTGGACAAATGACCAGTCCCAGCCGTGACCTGGATGTCTACCTGCTGACTTTTGACGATTACCGTGACAGCCTGCCGCTGCCCGTTCAACCCGACATCGAACCACTGCGCAGCTTCCTCATCAAACATCAGAAGGCTGAAAACAAGGCCCTGATCAAGGTACTTGATTCGGCACGCTACAAACGATTGAAAAAGAACTGGCAAACCTTTCTGGAGCAGCCGGTCAATGAACGCTCGACATTGAAAAATGCAGGTCGACCGGTCTCCGAGGTTGCCAGCAAACGCATCTGGCGTATGTTCCGGCGTGCCATTCAGGAGGGTGATGCCATTACTGCGGATTCGCCTGCGGATGATCTCCATGAGTTACGCAAGACCTGTAAAAAACTGCGCTACCTGATGGAATTCTTTGTGAGCCTGTACCCCAGCGGCAATATCAAGGAACTTATCCGGGCACTCAAGACACTGCAGGACAACCTGGGTGATTTCCAGGATTACGAGGTACAGGTTCTGACGTTGAAAACCTTCAGCCACCAGATGGTTGCCGAGGGCAACGTCCCGCCCGACACGCTACTCGCCATGGGTATGCTGATTGATGGCCTGGAACGACGCCAGCACAAGGCCCGAGAGGAATTCGCAGGGCGCTACGCC
>CAJQPV010000250.1 GCA_905480305.1 uncultured Gammaproteobacteria bacterium
CGGCAGCCTGGACAGATGGTCATCAAAGCGTTCATCCGCCTTCTTGATAAGTCGTTTATAGAATCGCTTTTCGCTGCCACCTGATTTATCGCCGCAAACCAGGAGAATGGCTTTGCGCTTCGGATCGAAGGCAAATGCCACGCGCCATACACCTTGGCGTGCTTCGACCCGTTCAGGGTATCAACCCTCGGCCTGCCCAATTGCGGACCAGACACTTCCAGTAGCCGGGCTTGAGCCAGTAACTCGTCCTGTACCCCCTTCTGCAAGTCTTCGAACTCCACATCGAAGGCGTCATGAAACTGAACATCCCGGTCCAGGGTAGATTATGTTATTGAAGGCATATGTTGTCAAATACATGCGAGATACCAATCAGGCTACATTATGGATGCCAATCAGGATTTATCGACAGGCAGGTTGTATATGGGCAGTCATTGGATTTAGTTGTTAATTTTTCCGAGTTCTTCCGTGGATTTCGTGGCCATTGATTATTTGAGGCTCAGTATTGCTTAAGTCCCATACTGGGACTATTATAAGTTGATGAGAATCATTGCTCTATCGACGTTGAAAGCGTTCTGGGAGCATAAACCGGCATATTCTGATGCCATTGAGCCAGCTTTGGCCTGGTATCGACATGCTTTAAAGGCTGACTGGGCCGCGCCTGCTGATGTGAAAAATGACTTCCGGAGCGCCAGTGTCCTGAAAGATGGCAGGGTGGTGTTTAACATAGGCGGGAATAAGTACCGGCTGGTTGTGTGGATTAACTACGCCTACCGTGTTGTATACATACGGTTCATTGGTACACATGCACAATATGATCTGTGATGTACAGAGCATTTAATGCTGGAGGTAAACAAAATGGACATCAAACCGATTAAAACCGATGCCGATTATCGGGCGGCATTAAAGGAAATTGAAACGCTGATGATGGCAGAGCCAGATACACCGGAAGGTGAAAAGCTGGATGTATTGGTGACGCTTGTTGAGGCTTATGAACGAAAGCATTATCCGCTTGCTCTACCTGATCCAGTTGAAGCTATCAAGTTTGAAATGGAGCAAAAAGGTTTAACTGTTAAAGATCTGGAGCCAATGATTGGAAAAAGTAATCGGGTCTATGAAGTTTTGAATCACAAGCGCTCGTTGACGCTTAAAATGATTTGGCGCCTGCACGAACAGCTTGGCATTCCTGCTGAGTCATTGATTAAGCAGCCCTCATGAATAATTGCATGATGTCTGTGCCATAGCGATAACAGGACAGTTTTGCCCTACGCTAAACATAAAAGCGGCAAGCTTCGATTGGTGACACCTGCCGGCAAAATATTGTTGCCCGCTCCAGGTCGTTGGTGATCCCGCCTGTTTCACGGGACTGCCGCACCAGGTGAAGGCAGCTGTTAGTCAATCATCGGGGCCGGGTGGTGCTGAGGTCGGTGGGCTGGTGTTGCAGATGGATTTTAGACCAGATTCAGTCGTGGAATATTGAGTATATATCGTGCAAGGTATAGTGCATGAACGAAAAACATATTGTACTTGTTGCCGGTCCTAACGGATCGGGTAAGACTACTATTGCTCAGGCCTATGCAGATGAGCATGCTCTACTTTATCTTGGTGCAGACCAGATTGCCGATGAGCTCTCACCAGGACGGTGGGATAATGTACGCATTCAGGCTGGAAGAGTTTTTCTTCGGCGGGTACAGGAAAAAATAGGTCGTGGTGAGTCTATGGTTGTTGAATCCACGCTATCGGGACGATCGATACGTGGAATGATCCAACAAGCAAAGCGTGTAGGGTACCAGGTATCCATTATTTTCGTATTTCTGGAAACGCCCGAGCACTGTATCAGCAGGGTCAGAGAGCGGGTTCTGAAAGGTGGCCATGATGTACCGGAGGTTGATATTAGGCGGCGATTCTCCCGTAGCAAGGATAATTTTTGGAATATCTACCGGTACGAGGTCGACAACTGGTACTTGATTTGCAATTCGGCGGAATTGCCCCAGGAAGTTGCTATTGGTCAGAAGGCAAGTTTCGAGATAGTTGATGATGTGCTATATAATCTATTCATGGCCGATATCAATATAAAGAGCTAAATTTATGAGTAGTCGCATTGAACGGGTAGAAATATACAGGGAAGCCTTGCAGATTCTACGCATAGCAAATCGCGCAGTCCGGGATGCACGGATGGAAAGCCACAGGCTAAACGTACCGAACGTCTATTCTCGTAATAAGAAGATCTACTATGATCTGCCAGATCGTCAGGTGTGCTAAGTTTTGTTGCTAACCCCCTTCTGCATTATCAGCCTATTCTAGAATCTCTAACAGCATTCAGGATATCCTGCGTCGTTGCCTTTGTTTTTATGCCCGGGATATCAAAGAGTGAACTCGCCTTTTCTTTTTTGATAGCAAGGAAAATATCGTTCCATCCTTTCTACGGATTTCGACTTCTTCCTTCTGGGCAATAACCAGCAGCTTCGCCAGATTTTGACGCGCTTCTGAATAAGTAAATACCTTCATGTTGGCTTACTCCAGTATCTCGATATTAAGTTCGGTAGCAATCTGCTGTATTTTGGTGTGATATATTTTCGCTTGATCATGGTAGATGATGCCTCCTTTGAGTCAACTCCCCTGAAATGCTTTGTTGTTAATTTCCCCCTGTTCTTCCGTGGATTTCATGGCCATTAACTATTTGAGACTGACTGTTAACTTCGCCCTGGCGCACATATAAATACACATATAGGTGAATATAGGTGAGGTGTGAGCTATGGGCCAAGTGACAATCTACCTGGAAGATGAGAATGAGAAAAAATGTCTGCTGCAGCAAAGGCTGAGCATTTATCAAAGAGCAAATGGGTCGCAAGTTTGATTAAGGCAAAAGTAGCAAGTGAGTGGCCTGAATCAATCACTCATCTTGCAGGCGCCTGGAAGGATCTGTCATTAGCAGAGGAAGACAGGGCAAGCCCTGGTCAGGATGTCGAACGAGAGGCGCTTTAGTGTATATTCTTTATACGACCATATTTAACTGATTGGTTACAGGATGCGCTACCCGAAGAGGGGGTATATCTTAAACAATCAGGATAAATTCCCGACTTAAGTTAAAATCAGCCACGGAATCCACGGAAGAACACGGAAAAATAAATGCCTTACGAGAAATATTTTCGTTCTTTTGCTATTAAATTTTGGGCTCTTCCCCTGGTCGGGTGGGTAACTTTCATCTCACCACTGCCTCAGGATAAAGATTCAGTCCTCCAAGGTGGAAGTAGATTGCATTGGCAAACCGCGTTTTGTTGCGGAAACCTCTACTGCGCACCTTGATCGTTTTTATCCGGCTATTGATGCCTTCTGCCGGACCATTGCTTACCTTCAGGACAATCGCATTCAATATTCCCCACAAGTGCTCCTTGATGGTCTTGGCAACTTCCTTGATCGGATTCAGGCGACTGCGCACTGCCCAGGATAGCCACTGCTCCCACCCTTTTCGGGCCCAGGTCTTACTGACATAGTGCCAGAGTGACATTGCCAGCTCTTTGATCGCCCAGGCACGAGCCGTCTTCAGTGTGCTCTCACGCAACATCTTGAATCGTATCTTCTGCTTGTGTGTCATGTTCTCCGGGTTGTATAGCCAGTCATACTTGCTGCCCTTCAGATCCTCGTAACCTTCACTCATCAAGGCTTTGTGCTCCTGGCGACGCACCTTATCGACAGCTTCGCCAAGATACTTGGCCACATGAAATTTATCGAAGGCAATTTTCTCTTCTGCTTCCGGAATACTTTCCAATGTGGCATTGATAAACGCCGGCCACATATCCATGGATATACTTTCTATTGCCTCACGTTGCTCTTCTGTCAGGCTGCCATACCAATCCTTGAGACCCTCTTTCTTGCGGTCACTGCCCACATGCAACACCGTGCCTTCATCTTGGTCCGACACAATCGTTACGTAGTCGTGGCGCTTCCTGAAGGCTGTCTCATCAACGCCTATCTGCGTCGCACAGGTCTCTTCTCTGCGAGACAGTCCCCGCACAACAGCACGCTGCATAATCCCGTCAATCGCGTTCCAGCTCAGCTTCATCAATCGAGAAACTGCCAGCGTGGAGGCCTCTTTCAACCAGTCAATCACCAGCGCCTCAAACATCGCCGTAAACCCCGAACCAGGCTCAGCCCAAGGGACTGATGCTGTGACCACTCCGTGTTCTTCGCACTTTACTCTGCGTATATCTGCAACCAGAATAGTCTTGTACTGACAGGTGTCCAGGTGCCGCCATCGGCGGGGACGCGAATCATACCCCGGCGACTCCTTGCCACAGGTCGGGCAACATGACCTTGACCCTTCCTCCTGTTCTACCTGTACCGTCACTTCCCCCTCTGGCACACTCAGTTCAACACCGGTTACCTGCCAGGGACTCTTGATACCCAGAATCTGAGCGTATAGGTCTTTGTCTCTCATCACCCATAAGGTAATCTACCCACTCTATTTGGGGAAGAGCCCAAATAAATAAAGATTATTCCGTGGCTAAAAAATAAAAATGAATAGCACTCAGCGTGCTGATTCTTCATCCGTCGAGACAAACACGGAGGCAGTGGTGCCGACACGCAGTTCGACCTCGTCAGGAATGCTGGTAAGGTGGATGCGTACCGGGATGCGTTGTGCCAGGCGGATCCAGTCAAAGCTGGGGTTGATGGCGGGCAGCAGGTCGGCTGCCGGGGCGCCATCCTGTTGTGCGATGCCCCATCCCATGCTTTCAACAACGCCTTCCAGTGGCGTATCCGGGTAGGTCATCAGTTTCACGATCACCGGGTTGTCCGGGCGAATATTCCTGGTCTGGGTTTCCTTGAAATAGCCATGTACCCAGAAACTGCTGGTATCAATCAGTGCCAGTGCCGGTTGGTTGGCAACGGTCTGGCTGCCATAACGCAGCAGCAGGTTGGTGACAAAACCATCGACCGGTGCGCGCACCTCGGTGAATTCGAGATCCAGTTGTGCCGCATGCAGGTTTGCTTCGGCGACCTCGACATCGGCCTGGGCGACCAGCAGGTCATTTTCCTTTCTCACCAGCGATTGTTCGGAGATTGCGCCCTTGTCTTTCCTGTACAGATCCTGAGCGCGTTTGGCCTGGTCTGCCTTGACTACTTCAGAGGCCTGCGCCTGTTTGAGTTTTGCCTCGGCTTGTTCAATCGCCAGTTCAAAGGTGCGAGGATCTATCTTGAACAGCAGCTCACCCTTGCTGACCCGTTGGTTGTCAAGAATCGGTAGATCAACAATCGGACCACCAACACGCGGGGTAATCTTGATAATTTGAGCGCGTACATGACCATCCCGGGTCCACGGCTGGAAAAGATATTCCTGGAACATGTTCGCCAGTACCAGTCCAGCCCCTGCAATGGCGCCAAGAGTAACGAGATAGCGCATGATTCCAGCCTTGTCTTTGCTCATTATTGTTACCTTTTCTGGTGCTTTCGAAAATCCCCGGGTGTCCCGACGTTATTGTTTGGTCCTTCGGGAGGCGGGTGCAAGTTATGCTGCGCTTTATACAGGGATAATAAAAATACCCGTCAGCCATGTACAGACTACCGACAAGGCAATAAAGAACAGTGGCGGGTGCCAGATAAAACGGGTCAGGTTAAAGCGGTTTAACAATTTGGCGATGATGCCGGCAAACAGCACACCCAGCAGGATCGCAAACATGATCGGCGGAAAGTAAATGCCACCAATCGAAATCTCCATGGGTACGTTTGCTGTATTCATGTCGCTGTTATGCTATCCATTTACAGTTACCCCCTCTCCCTTCGGGAGAGGGTTGGGGAGAGGGGGTATTATTTATTAACAGCATGATTTTATATCCGGTATTCATGCTTCCACGCATTCTACCAGTCAGGACTTCTCCATAAATCAGTTTGCGGCTCCCGTTCGGGCGAAATATCAGTGCTTGTCTCCAGCAGCTCACCCCAGTCGGTTCTTTGCTGCATTTGCTCGCGTACGTCTGCCGGTACAAAGTCATTTCCAAGGCGTACTTCCCAGCCACCGCCCAGTGCCTTGTAAAGGGCAATGGCGCTGGTGGCGATGTTACCCCGGGTAACGGCATAGGCATCCTGCTGTGAGGCCAGTGAGCGGGTGGAATCCAGTACGCTCTGGTAGCGACTGACACCTTCCGTGTATTGCAGCATGGAAAGATCAGTCGAGCGTTTGGCGGCAATGGCGCTTTGCTTGCGATAGCTGGCTTCAACCTTCGAATGCAGGAAGCTGCTGATGGCATTTTTTACTTCGCCGGCTGCATTCAGCACTACATTTTCGTAATTGGCCAGCAATTGCTGGAAGCGGGCATCCTGTACGCGCACCTGGTTTTTCAGTCGTCCGTAATTAAGGATTTTCCACTGGAAGGAGGGACCGGTCGAAAAGGCGAGATTATTCGAGTCGAACAGGTCACCGAGGTTATCATTACCGGCATCATTCACATTCCAGCCGATCGAACCCAGCAGAGTAAAACTGGGTAACAGTTCGGCGTCAGCGATGCCAATCTGTGCCGACTGGGCCGCTGCCTGCAACTCGGCCTGCTTGATGTCGGGCCGCCGGCGCAGTAAGTCGGCCGGGATGCCGGCCGCGACTTCAGCCGGCGCGGTGGGTATGTCGGCGCCGCTGCCGAGTATGTCATTGAGGTCCTGTGGCGGCATGCCCATCAGGATGCTCAATGCATGCTGGGCCTGCTCCAGTGAAATGCGCAGGTTGGGTACAGAGGCCTGGGTATTGCGTAGCTGGGTGGTTGCCTGTTGCTTGTCCAGTTCTGTAACAGCACCGGTTTCATACTGGTTAGTGGTCAGTTCCAGTGAACGCGCCTGGATTTTAATGTTCTCCTCTGCGAGCCGGAGACGTTCTTCCAGGGTGCGTATCAGGACGTAGTTTCTGGCGACTTCTGCAGTCAGTGTGACCAGTACGTCGTCGTAGCTGGCGATATTGGCGATCAGGTTGGCATCGGCGGATTCCACGCCGCGCCTGAACTTGCCCCAGAAATCCAGTTCCCATGCGGCATCGAAACCGGTGCCGGCCTGGCTGAAGTACTTGTCTGAAAAGGGGGTTTCCTTGCCACGGTTATAGCTATAGTTGCCGGAGACCGACTGGCTTTGCGGGTACAGGCTGCCGGTAACAATACCGAGTTGCGCACGGGCCTCAAGCACCCTGAGACCGGCAATCTGCAGGCTCAGGTTCTGTTCGTAGGCATTTTCCACCAGTGTATTCAACACCGGGTCATTGAATATCTTCCACCACTCACTTGCGGTGGCTGGCTGGTTGTTAATTCCCGCGGTATCCTTGCCTGCCCACTCATCAGCCACCTGTGCATCCGGGGTCTTGAAGTC
>CAJQPV010000251.1 GCA_905480305.1 uncultured Gammaproteobacteria bacterium
CTGACGTTGAAAACCTTCAGCCACCAGATGGTTGCCGAGGGCAACGTCCCGCCCGACACGCTACTCGCCATGGGTATGCTGATTGATGGCCTGGAACGACGCCAGCACAAGGCCCGAGAGGAATTCGCAGGGCGCTACGCCGGTTTTTCACAGCAGAAAAACCAGCAGCGCTTCCGAAAACTGTTCGCACCCAACCACTAAGCGGAGACGCGCAGGTTTGAAAGTCATTGCCACATACAACATCAAAGGGGGTGTCGGTAAAACAGCCACCGCCGTCAATCTTGCCTGGCTGGCGGCCCGCGAAGGCGCACCGACGCTAATCTGGGACCTCGACCCCCAGGGCGCTGCAAGTTATTACTTTCGTATCAGACCGACCATCAAGGGGGGTGGCAAGCGCCTGGTGCAGGGCAAGCGGGATCTGGATGACTTTATCCGCGGCACCGACTATGAGCTGCTCGATTTGTTGCCTGCGGATTTCTCCTACCGCAAAATGGACCTTTACCTTGAAAGGTCGAAAAATCCGATAAGCCAGCTACGCAAATTACTCAAGCCCTTCAGGAATGAATACTACTACGTGTTCCTGGACTGCCCGCCGAGCATTTCACTGGTGTCGGAGAATATTTTCGAGGCAACCGATGCGGTACTGGTACCCACCATACCGACCACCCTGTCACTACGTACCTACAAGCAGATCCGGAGCTTTTTCAGGAAACACGGCCTTGATGCAGACAAGATACTAGCGTTCTTCTCCATGGTTGACCGACGCAAGACCATGCACCGCAGCATCGTGGATACGCCGCCGGAATACATGAAAAACCTGTTGCAAACAGCCATACCCTACGACAGCAAAGTGGAACAAATGGGGATTGAGCGTACCCCGCTGGCTGAATTCGCCCCCAACAGTCGCACGGCACACTGCTACGAGGCCCTTTGGAACGATATCAAAAAACGCATACCAAACATGAGATAAGCTGAGCCGGCAAACGGGAGCAACCCGCCATGGCGCCCGCCCGTGCACGACCCCGGCATTATAAGCCGTTGTTTTTTTGACCCAGATCAAACTATTCTCCCGTATCAGGGAATATTATTGGCCATTACTCAAGACGTGCCATCTGCAGTAACATACCCCACAAGTCAGCGGAAAATAATCAGGGAGAAAAAAGCATGAAACCAGAAATTATCGATATCCCCGGTATCGGCCCGGCGGCCGCAGCAGCACTGGCCGAACACGGCATCAAAAGCGTTGCCGGCCTGTCCAGGGCATCTGTCGAGAGAATCTCTGCCATTCCCGGTTTCAGTGAAGCACGCGCTGCCGGGGTCATCGCCGCGGCTGCCGAACTACTTGCAACATCAGGAATAACCCCACCGGCCAAAGACAAGGGGGTGACATCCGGGAAAAACGGCACGGCTACTGGCAAAGACAAGAAAGACAAGAAAGACAAGAAAGACAAGAAAGACAAGAAAGACAAGAAAGGTAAGGGAAAAGGCAAGGATAAGAAAAAAAACAAAAATAAGGACAAAAAGAAAGGTAAAAAGTAGCCAGGCAGCACTATGTGCTGCGTCAACAGCTGGTCAATTAATATACCTGTGTAGCCCCACCCTGAGCCATTTCAAATGGTAACAGAACGGTAACATTCCGCTGCTATATTTCATTTTTGTTGCTAGTCAGTATTCATACCCTTCTAAGGTACAAATACTGCCGTCACATCCGCCAGGCAAGTGAGGCGTGTCGACGCAAGCCGGGATGACGAAAGCATCGGCAATAAACCGGCGTTTATTTGCAACCTGAAACGACCTTTAGTACAGGAGTAATTCAATATGAAACCAAAAATCATTATCGCCGCCACATTGCTGACATCAACCCTGCTGGCCTCCATGGCCCCGCAGGCACGCACCCTGATTCAGAACAAGGGCTCGGACACCCTGGTCAACGTTGCCCAGGCCTGGGCTGAGGCCTACCCCGAGGTTAATCCCGAGATCGCGGTTGCGGTCTCCGGCGGCGGCTCCGGGACCGGCATTGCGGCCATGATCAACGGCACAGTCGATATCGCCAACGCCAGCCGCAACATGAAGACCAAGGAAATGGACCTGGCCAAGAAAAATGGCCAGACACCGGTTGAACATGTCGTTGGCTTTGATGCCCTTGCCGTATTTATTCACAAGGACAACCCGGTCAAATCGATGTCGCTGGCACAGTTGAAAGACATCTACGCCCGCGGTCCCAAGGTCAAAAAGTGGTCGGATATGGGCATTACCGTACCCGGCTGTAAGGACAAAATTGTGGTAGTGAGTCGGCAGAACAATTCAGGTACCTATGCCTATTTCCAGCAGACCGTGCTCGGCAAGGGCGGCAAGTATCGCCAGGGAACACTCGACATGCACGGTTCCAAGGACGTCGCTGACCTGGTCGAAAAGACACCCTGCGCCATCGGCTACAGCGGTCTGGCCTACGCAACGGACCACCTCAAGACGGTCTGCATCGCTACAGAGGGCGCGGATGCCTGCGTGACCCCGAGTGTGGCAACCGCCAGCGACCGCAGCTACCCGATTGCCCGTCCGCTGTTCATGTATACCAATGGTGAACCCGAGGGCGCGATCAAGGAGTACATGGACTGGATCCTCAGCGATGCCGGCCAGTGTATCCTGGTGAAAAAAGGTTACGCCCCGGTACGCGCCGTGAAGTGCGACTGATTCACAACTTGCCCCCTCTCCCGAAGGGAGAGGGGATAATAATATTTTTCAAGGTACCAGCCACGGGACGCTAGACAATGAGTCACTACGAAGAACGTCTGGAAAAAGATCTGACCGCTATCCGTGGGCAGGTGGCAGAGATGGCCGGCCTGGTGGAAATAGCGACCAAGAATGCCATGCATGCGCTGCAAACCGGCAACAACAAGCTCGCATCCGCCACCGTACTTGAAGACCATGTGATCAACCGCTCCATGCGGCGGATCGACCAGTTATGTCATAAATTTATTGCTCTGCACCTGCCGAGTGCGGGTCATCTGCGAATGCTGTCCTCGGTGATCCGGGCCAATATCGAACTGGAACGGATCGGGGATTACGCCGTCACCATCGCCCGGGAGTCATTACAGCTGTCATCGCCTCCGTCAGGCCCCTTGTCGCGTGAACTGGAACGCGTCGGCAGTGAGACTTATCTCATGCTCAGCCAGTCGATCAAGGCCTTTAACGAGCTCAACCCTGACATGGCGAAAGGCACCATGATCATGGAAGAGCAAATGGAAAATGACCTGGACATCATTTACGCCGAATTAATGACCAATGACGACCGCGATACAGTCAAGAATCTGCTGGCGATGTTCGCTGTTTTCACCCAGTTGAAGCGCGTCGCAGACCAGGCCAAGAACCTCTGCGAGGAAACCGTCTTCGCTGCCACCGGGGACACCAAGGCACCCAAGATATACAACATCCTGTTCATAGACGAGGACAACAGTTGCCAAAGCCAGATCGCCGAGGCCATTGCCCGCAAAAACTTTCCCGAAAGTGGCCGCTACATCAGTGCCGGACGTCAACCTGCCGCGGCCTTGAATCCGGCCATGATGGACTTTCTGGAAAACCACGGCATAAACCTTGCTGTTAGCGCCAAACCCAGCCCCGTTGACATGACCCCGCTACAACTGACCACGCAGCATGTCATTGTCAGCCTGCAGGGCCCGGTCAAGTCCTATTTCGACCAGATTCCCTTCCACACCACCCCGCTGGAATGGGATGTCGGCCCCGCCCCGGAAAGTGGCGATGCAGCCGGCGTCCAGCGACTGGAAGAACTTTACCGTAACATGGCTGTTCAGATTCGGGACCTGATGGAAATCCTGCGCGGTGAGGAAGCGCCCTGAGATGTCTGGCCAGCCAATGACGAAGACTGCGGATATGGCAGCGTTCGATCGCCGCAATGCTGACTGGTATATCGACAAACTGGTGCAGGTGCTGGTATTCATCGGTGGCATCTCGGCCATCATCTTTGTCGTCGGGATCTTTGCCTTCGTCACCAAGGAAGGCTTCGGCTTCATTCTCGACCGCTTCGACTTTCAGGAGTTTTTTACTTCTCCCTACTGGTACCCCGCTGATGAGGACGCCCCGGAATATGGCATCCTGGCGCTGATTGCCGGTACTGCCAGTGTCACCGGGCTGGCGATGCTGGTGGCTATCCCGTTTTCACTGGGTACAGCGGTTTATATCGCCGAATTTGCCAGCGGCAAGACGCGTGAGACCCTCAAGGTACTGGTGGAACTGCTGGCCGCCATTCCCTCGGTGGTATGGGGCTTCATCGGTCTCAGCATCATGAACCCGCTGATTATCGAACTCTTTGATGTCCCGGTGGGACTGAACGTGTTGAATGCCGGCATCATTCTGGGACTGATGGCAGCCCCTATCATGACCTCCATTGCCGAGGATGCACTCAAGGCCGTGCCCGACCGCTATCGTGAAGCAGCCGAAGCCATGGGCGCGACCCGCTGGCAGGTGATCTACAAAACGGTACTACCCGCTGCAAAAAACGGTCTGCTGGGCGCTGTGCTGCTGGGTGTCGGCCGCGGTTTCGGCGAGACCATGGCCGTGCTAATGGCCACCGGTCACTCAATCAACATGCCGGGCAGCGTGTTCGACTCGGTACGCGCGCTGACGGCCACCATTGCCGCGGAACTGGGTGAAACCGCCGTGGGATCCGATCATTACCAGGTACTGTTCACTATCGGCATCTTCCTGTTCCTGATCACCTTCGTCATCAACCTCACCGCCGACCTGATCGTCCGCGGAATACGCAAGGGATAAGGTGATGTTCGAAACTTCTGAGCTCAACATTAAAAACCAGCGGGTCCAGCGTCTGTTCAAGATCCTGTTTCTGCTGATGACCATGCTGCTGATTGCACCGGTACTACTCATCCTCGGCACCCTCATTGTAAAAGGCGGCTCGGTCATTTCGATCGACTTCCTGTTCACCAGCCCGACCGATGGCATGACAGCGGGCGGCATCTTCCCCGCCCTGCTGGGTACCGTCTGGCTGGTGGCGGTGGCCTTGCTGATCTCCGTGCCACTGGGAATCGCAGCCGCCATCTATCTCAGTGAATATGCCGGCGAGAACTGGTTCACCCGCATCATCAATCTGGCCATTATCAATCTGGCCGGAGTGCCATCTATCGTTCATGCGCTGTTTGGCGTCGGGGCCTTCGTGTTGTTCTTCAAATTTGGCACCAGCATCCTCGCCGCCAGCCTGACGCTGGCCATCATGACGCTGCCCGTTGTCATTGTGGCGACCCGCGAATCACTGCAAGCGGTTCCCTTCGCCTTCCGTGAAGCCTGCTGGAACATGGGCGCCACTCGCTGGCAAACCATCCGCCGCGTGGTGCTGCCCAACGCCGTCAGTGGCATTCTCACCGGCGTCATCCTCGAGGTATCGCGCACTGCTGGTGAGACCGCACCGATTATGTTCACCGGCGCGGTATTCTTCACCCCGTTCCTGCCGCAGGGGATCTTTGACCAGACCATGGCGATGTCACTGCATCTGTTCGTGGTCTCCACCCAGGTGCCCGGTGTTCCCGAGAACCTGCCTTACGGTGTGGCGCTGGTGCTGATCGCCATGGTGCTGATCATGAACAGCCTCTCGATTGCCTTCCGCATCTACCTGCGCGGGAAAAAGAAATGGTAGCCAGCATACAGGGTGCAGCCATCCCGCCTGCAGCGCAAACGGAACAGGCACCCGTCAAGCTGGAGGTCCGTGACCTGACTATCCGTTACGGCAATCAACCGGCACTGAGCAACGTCAGCCTGGACATCCGTGAGCACGAAATTTTTGGCATCATCGGGCCGGCCAATGCCGGCAAGACCTCGTTCCTGAAGACAGTCAATCGCATGAACACGTTTAACGCCAATATGCATGTTGACGGCGAAATCCTGTTCAATGGTCTGGATGTCCGTCACCTGAAAAATGTCTATGCATTGCGTTCCCGTATCGGCGTGGTATTCCCCCTGCCAGTCGGTCTGCCGATGACGGTGTACGATAATGTGGCTCTTGCCCCGCGCCTGTCAGGCATAAAAGACAAGGCCGACCTCGATATCATCGTCGAGCGCTGCCTGGGCCGCGCCGCACTCTGGGACGAGGTCAAGGACCGGCTCGACTCCCTCGGCAGCCTGCTCTCCGGTGGCCAGCAGCAACGACTGACTATTGCCCGGGCACTCTCCCAGGAACCGGAGGTGCTGATGCTTGACGAATTCTCCATTGCTGTCGACCCGGTCACCACCATGCGCATCGAGGATGTGCTCAAGGAATTGAAGGAAGAAATGACCATCATTCTGGTCACCAACCTGGTCCAGCAGGCACGACGGCTCGCTGGTCGAACCGCATTTTTCCTCAATGGCGAATGCGTGGAGATTGGTGAGACCGAAGACCTGTTTACCGGAGAGATCAAGGACCGGCGCACCCGGGATTACGTGGAAGGCCGGTTCGGATAACAACCCTGTGATGATTGAATTATGAACACAAGCAGTCAGGCAATCGGTAACGAGCAGCTGGATCTGGCGATTCAGACCGGCAAGCTGAATCTCTGGTATGGAACATTCCAGGCACTGTTCGATGTTGACCTGGACATCAAGCAGGGAATCATTACATCACTCATCGGTCCTTCCGGTTGCGGCAAGTCAACTTTCCTTCGCAGCATCAACCGCATCAATGAGCGGCTCGGTTATGTGCGTATCGACGGCAGCATCAACGTATTTGGCAACAACATCTATGCGCCGGGCGTGGAACTGGTGCAGGTCAGAAAACAGATCGGCATGGTCTTCCAGCGGCCGAACCCGCTGCCCATATCCATCCGCGATAACGTACTGTTCGGCTACAACCTGCACTCGGAAGGCAAGCGCGCAGAGCGCAGCGAACAGGATGATATCGCCGAGGACGCCCTTCGCCAGGTACTGCTGTGGGATAAAGTAAAGGACCGGTTGAACAGCAAGGCCACAGAACTGTCGCTGGAAGAGCAACAGAAACTGTGTATTGCACGGCTGCTGCCCGTTAAACCGGGATTGCTGCTGATGGATGAACCCTGCTCCGCACTGGACCCCAAGGGTACCGAAGCCGTCGAGGAACTGATCTGGGAATTACGCGGCAAGTACACCATTCTTATCGTCACTCACAACATGGCCCAGGCGCGACGCGCCAGTGAGGAATGTATCTTCATGCTGATGGGCAAGGTGGTGGAACACACGGCCACCGAGGACATGTTTGTCACACCCGGGAAACAGGAAACCGCTGACTATATCGAAGGCCGCTACGGATAACGGGCCCGGCTTTACGAGATTCCGGGCCATCCATTTGTGTATGATGGCGGAATAGCCGATGATTTTCACGCCCATCCCGGATTTCCCCTGTCCAATTATCCCCCCGTAGCCCTGACATTTCATGTTGAGCATCCTCATTGTTGACGACGACCCTGCTATTCGCGAGATGATCAGTCTGGCGTTGGCGAATGGTGGTTACGAAGTACAGCAGGCCGGCAACACCATGGATGCCCGGCAGGCAATGTCCCGGCAAACACCCGACCTGATCCTGCTGGACTGGATGTTACCCGGGCAATCGGGATTTGAATTTGCCCGGTCACTGCAAAGGGATGCCAGCTTCAAACAGATTCCGATCATCATGCTGACGGCACGCGGCCAGGAGGAAGACAAGGTGGCAGCACTGGAGGCTGGTGCAGATGATTATGTCGCCAAACCCTTTTCAATCTCCGAGCTACTGGCACGCATCAAGGCGGTACTGCGCCGTACCCGGCAGGATAGCGGCGGGGAAATCCTGGAGGCCGGGATACTGCGGCTGGACCAGGGAACTCACCGGGTCAGCATCAATAATAATCTGCTGGAACTGGCACCCATGGAGTATCAATTACTGCTGTTCTTTATGACACATCCGGAGCGGGTTTACAGCCGCGAACAATTAATTGATCGCGTCTGGGGAACCAGCGTCTGGGTCGAGGAACGCACCATCGATGTACATATCCGACGTCTGCGTAAATCGCTGGAGTCGTCAGCACACGACCGGCTGATCCAGACTGTTCGCGGTGCCGGCTACCGGTTTTCCACGCACGATTGAACCCGGGCCCCTCCATGACGGCATGGCTTGCCTGATTCCACTTAAACTCTGTTATTGAATAGCCACGGAAGCACACGGAAGAAAAAAATGCACTATAACAAATATTTCCGTGTAATTTCGCGTGCTTCCGTGGCAATAATATCTATCTGATATCCAATAGTATGATGTTTCCCATGCCCAGGCACTGGCGAGAAGAACTCCGGCTATTTCTAGGAATAGCGCTCATAGCAGTCCTGGCCGGCCTGTTAACGGGGCTGCTGCTACCATGCCTGCTGTTCGGCCTGCTTGTTTATCTCGGTTGGCACCTGTACCAGCTGGCCGGCCTGAAGCACTTGCTCGAACAGGATGGTTGTCGTGAACCGCGCCCCACAGGTCTGTGGAAAGACATCGTCCATACCATCCAGCACCTGCACGTCAGTCATCTCACCCGCAACCGTGACCT
>CAJQPV010000252.1 GCA_905480305.1 uncultured Gammaproteobacteria bacterium
GCCAAGGCAATTTCTGCAGCCTCTTGCTTCGGGTAACCATAGGCGCCGGTACTGATGGACGGAAAGGCAATGGTGCGCACTTCGTATTGCAGTGCCAGTTCAAAACTGCTGCGGTAGCAGGCTTTCAACAAGGCGGCTTCATAATGTGTTCCGTCTTTCCATACCGGTCCTACCGTGTGAATAATCCGGCGTACTGGCAGATCAAACCCGGGGCTCAGCTTGGCCTCCCCGCACCGGCAACCTTTCAGGGTACGGCAGTAATCCTGCAATAACGGTCCGGCTGCCGCGTGAATGGCGCCATCCACTCCGCCACCACCGCGCAGCGTGCTGTTGGCCGCATTTACAATGGCATCCACTTCCAGTTTTGTAATATCGCCGACCAGTATTTCAATCATCAGGATAGCCTTCATTTGCAAATCAGCTATGCTAGAGTACACAAAAACAGGATCGCAGACACTCGCATCACGGGGGTAACATGCCGCGTCTCATTACACTCTCACGTGCCGCACGTCTGGTCGGCGTCAAGCGCGGCGCCTTGCAGAAAAAAATCCGGCAGGGTGAACTCCGCACTTTCGAGGGAGAGCTGTTGCTCGCCGATCTGCTGCAGGCCTACCCGCAGACAGAAATCGAGGACACCACCATGCTCGAACGGGTCGAGCACATCATGGAAAGTGCGGTCAACAAGGTCATACGCCCCGCCAGCGACGACCCGCCGGACACAGACACGCTGGCGGCACGCATTCTGACACTGGGCCAGGAACTGGCCAGGGCACGGCAGCAAGGCCGCCGCCATGCCGACCTGGTGACCGCTATGCAGCAAAAAATCGAGGAGCTGGCAGCCGAGGCAGAACAGACGCATGACCAGACTTTCACTAAACTTAAGGACTGGTTTATGCTGGCACTGGCATCTACCGATACATCAGCGGATGATTCAGAGATACTGGCCAGAGAGGCATTCTTGCGTGTAATGGCAGCCCAGGTACGCATCCTGCCCAGCGGGCATGAATTTTTTATAGAAGGTTCCGACTCGATACTCGAGGCCGGGCTGCGTGGCGGCCTCGCACTGGACTACGGTTGCAGCAACGGTAACTGCGGCAAGTGCAAGGCCAAGGTTGTCTCCGGACAGGTGAAGAAAATCTGCCCGCATGACTATGTACTTTCCGAGACAGAAAAAGGACTGGGTTACATCCTCACCTGTTCCAACACCGCCGTCACTGACGTGGTACTGGAAGCCGAAGAAGCGCTTGGCTCTCATGACATCCCGCAACAGGAAATTGAAATCCGTGTAAAAAAGATCGAACAAGCCGATGATCGCATTATCATCCTGGACGCCAAGACCCCGCGCACCCGGCGCCTGCGCTTTCTCGCCGGTCAGTACCTGTCACTGCAGTTCGACGGTTTACCCGCACAGCATTGCTCAATCGCCAGCTGTCCCTGTGATGATATGAACCTGCAGTTCCATATTCCGGTGATCACCGGCAGCCCCGTCAGCCAACTGCTGGAAGGTGCCATCCGGACAAATACCACTGTCCGCATCAGCGGTCCGCACGGTGACTTTACCCTGAACGAGGATTCACCCCGCTCGGTGGTATTCATTGCCGTCAATGCCGGCTTCGGCCCGGTGAAAAGCCTGATCGAACATGCCATGGCACTCGACATCGCCGAGAAGCTGGGGCTCTACTGGATTACCACGCCGGAAAACATCCACTACCAGGGCAACCTGTGCCGTTCATGGGATGATGCGCTGGATAATTTCGACTACAAGCCGCTGCAAGCAACAGAGACACGCTCTGTGACAGACCTGCTGACAGAAATCATGGCGATGCAGGACACGTTGCAGGAACTGGACTTTTATGTCTGTGCCCCGGCATCGCTGCTGGAAAGTATTGAGACCCTGCTGACTGCAGGCGACGTCGATAAACGACACTTGCGACTGGAACCGCTACGGGAAGCCGTGACCGGCTGGAAAGATCCTACTTGACGATCTTCAGGGACGGACGCTTGCCCGACTTTGCAGCCGGCTCATCCGGTTCCGGATTGTCTTCATCTTCGGTGAATACCATACCGCGGCCATTCTCTTTTGCGTAGATCGCCAGCACCGAGTAAATCGGCACATATACATCGGTTGAGATTCCCCCGAAGCGCGCACGAAAACCGATAGCATCGTTGCCGAGCATCAGGCCTTCAACGGCCTGCGGACTGATGTTCAGAACGATCTTGCCGTTCTGGCCCTGCTGCGCAGGCACCTCGACGCCTTCACCCTCGATATCCACCAGCAGGTGCGGCGTCAGTTCGTTATCGAGGATCCATTCATGAATGGCACGGACGAGGTAGGGACGGCTTGAAGTCATACCAGCAAAGATAGCAGTAATATAATCTGATTACCCATTTCACCCGGCAAACCAGGGAAAGACAGGGTTATTCTCTCATCTCGCGTTCAGCTTCACTGAGGCTGGCCTGAAACGATTCCCGCTCAAACATACGCTCGGCATAATCACTAACTGCCTTCGCCTGGCGCGGCAGGTCAATGCGGTATTTTTGCAGGCGCCACATAATCGGGGTGACCAGGGCATCCACCAGTGAGAACTCGTCACTGAGAAAAAAGGGCTTTGCAGCGAACACTTCAGCACTGGACGTCAGACTGTCGCTGAGTTGTTTACGCGCCTTGGCAGACGTCTTTTCTCCCTTGGATTCCAGCGCCGGCACCAGTTCATACCAGTCCTGCTGGATGCGGTACAGAGCCAGCCGGGTACGCGCACGTGAAACCGGGTCAACCGGCATCAGTGGCGGGTGCGGAAAACGCTCGTCCAGGTATTCCATAATGGTATGCGGGTCATACAGCACCAGCTCACGGTCGACCAGTGTCGGCACAGAGTTGTAGGGATTCAGGTCAAGCAGGTCTTCCGGCTTCTCGTTGATATCTATATCGACGATCTCGACGGTAATACCCTTCTCGGCCAGCACCATGCGGACAGAATGACTGTGAGGACAGAGGCCTGATGAAAACAGGTTCATAACAGAACGACGATTTGCTACCAGTGCCATATAAGGCTTTCCTCAAGGTTAGGGATTCAGTTTCTGCTCAGGCAGCTTCTAGTGAATGTCTTTCCAGAATTCCCGCTTCAACAGATAGGCAAGCACCAGGAACATCAGCAGGAATAGAATAACCTTTGTGCCCAGCTCGCGCCGCTCATGCTTGGCCGGCTCACCCATGTAATCGAGGTAATTCACCAGGTCGCGAACGGCACGGTCAAATTCTGTCGGTGTCAGCAAACCCGGCTCGACCAGTTCAAGAGAAACTTCCTTGGTCTTGGTCCCGTCATGCTCTTTTCTTGTGGTAATCACCGGCTCCTGTATACCCTGCAATTCCCACAGCACATTCGGCATACCCACATCCGGGAACACCAGGTTGTTGGTGCCGATATGGCGCGAATCATCGCGGTAAAAACTGCGCAAATAGGTATACAGCCAGTCAACGCCACGGGCACGCGCAATCACAGTCAAATCAGGTGGCACGATACCAAACCATAGCTTGGAATCAGCAGGCGCAGTAGCAACCGTCATCAGGTCACCGATCTTGCCACCGGTGAAGATCAGGTTTTCGCTGACCAGCGTCTCTTCAATACCGAGATCTTTACCCATGTGCTCGTAGCGCATCAGGCTGGCCGAATGACAACTGAGACAATAGTTAACAAACAGGCCGGCACCGCGTTGCAGTGACTGGATGTTGTTGGGGTCAATGTTCGCCTTGTCCAGGTGAGGTCCCTGACCACCCGCTGCAAACACCCACAGCGGGGCAATTGCCAGTAACATTGCAATTATCTTTTTTTTCATGACGTCACCCTGTCCGGTACCGGCTTGGTCTTTTCAAACCTGGGAATTATCAGCAAGGAGGCAAAGAACCCGAAGTACAACAGGCTGAAGAAACGCGCAAGGTTGGTGAATAGCGTTGTTGCCGGCTGGGTACCGAGATAGCCAAGAGCAATAAAGCTGATCACAAACACGCCAATCGCAATTTTGTAAATGCTGCCGCGGTAGCGGATTGATCTAACCGGACTGCGATCCAGCCATGGCAGCAGGAACAGTACAAAAATTGCACCCCCCATTGCCACCACACCGAGGAACTTGTCAGGTACCGCACGCAAGATGGCGTAGAACGGGGTGAAATACCACAGCGGTACAATATGTTCCGGCGTCTTCAAGGGATCTGCCGGAATGAAGTTATCCCGCTCCAGGAACCAGCCACCCATCTCGGGCATGAAGAACACGATAATGGAGAAAATAATCAGGAACACCACTACACCGACGATATCCTTTACCGTGTAGTAGGGGTGAAACGGAATACCGTCCAGCGGAATACCATTTTCGTCCTTGTGCTTCTTGATATCGACGCCATCGGGATTGTTGGAGCCGACCTCGTGCAGCGCCAGTATGTGCAACACCACCAGAGCCAGCAACACGATCGGCACGGCGATCACATGAAAGGCAAAGAAACGGTTCAACGTAGCATCGGCAACCACGAAATCACCGCGAATCCACAGCGCCAGCGCATCACCAATACCCGGAATCGCACCAAACAGGGAGATAATCACCTGCGCACCCCAGTAGGACATCTGTCCCCATGGCAGCAGGTAACCCATGAAGGCTTCAGCCATCAGGCAGACATAGATAATCATGCCAAAAATCCAGATAAGTTCACGCGGCTTCTTGAAAGACCCGTAAATCAAACCCCGGAACATATGCAGATACACCACGACAAAGAACAGGGAGGCACCGGTTGAATGCATGTAGCGAATCAGCCAGCCCCAGTTGACATCGCGCATGATGTATTCAACGGAGTTGAATGCCATCCCGGCATCCGGCTTATAGTTCATCGTCAGCCAGACACCCGTGACTATCTGCAGAACCAGCGCCAGCAGTGCCAGCGACCCGAAGTAGTACCAGAAGTTGAAATTCTTGGGGGCGTAATATTCAGCCAGATGTTCATACCACATCTTGCTGAGAGGAAAGCGTGCGTCAATCCAGCCAAGCAGGCCCTTGTTCCATTTTTCTCCCATTATGCGACCTCCTCAATGTCGTCCTGTCCGATCAGCAATTCTGTATCACTCAGATAGCTGTGCGGAGGAATCTCCAGATTTGTCGGTGCAGGTACACCCTTGTAGACGCGACCGGCGAGATCAAACTTGGAACCGTGACAGGGACAGAAGAAACCACCTTCCCAGTCCGCGCCCAGATCGGCAGCGCCGGCATCTGGCCGGTAAGTCGGTGAACAACCCAGGTGGGTGCAAATACCAACGGTGACCAGCAACTCCGGTTTGATAGAGCGATATTCGTTTTGCGCGTAAGGCGGCTGAATAGATTCAAGTGACTCGGGGTCACGCAGAGTGGTATCCAGCGTCGGTAGCACTTCCAGCATTTTTTCTGTACGGCGCACCAGCCATACCGGCTTGCCGCGCCACTTCACCCGAATCATCTGTCCGGACTCCAGTTTGCTGATGTCTGCCCGGACTGGCGCGCCGGCGGCACGGGCCTTGGCGCTGGGCTGCATGGAAGAAATGAAGGGCACCAGTACAAAGCCCATCCCGACGGCGCCTACAACAGATGTTGCAGCTGTCAGAAAACGACGTCGTCCTGAATTGGTGTTATCGCCAGCCATATGGCAATCTCCAGATACATTATATAAATCAACAAGTTATGAGATCCCTGCTACGTTTTGACCGCAACAAAAACACCTTAACTATTTCGGAATATTCTAATTTAATACAAGCGATTCTTAAGAACCGCATAGGATGGTCTAACTACCCGGCGAGGTCAAGGGGTGGCAGGTGGAAAACAGCTCTGCCGAGGATGTTTTTTATCATTATTTGCGCTTTCCATGACCCACATCAAACCGGATTGTCGATATCAATGAATTGATGACTGATCTGGAAATGTCCGGCGAGGTGATCACCCAGGGCAGCGACACCATAGCGTTCGGTTGCATGGTGGCCAGCCGCAAAATAGTGGATACCGCATTCATGCGCCACGTGCACCGTTTGTTCAGAAATCTCGCCACTGATGAACGCATCGAGGCCCTGCTCCACCGCCGCATCAATATACGACTGCGCCGCGCCCGTACACCAGCCGACGCTTTCAATCTTTGCCGCCTGGCCCGCGATATGCAATGGCGCCCGACCCAGTTGTGCCTCGATATGTGCTGCCAGTGACTGCGCATCGAGAGGTTGCGGCAGATTTCCATACTGCGCCAGTTGCAGGCCACCATCATGACCGAAACAACCGCTGCGGTTGAACCCCAGCACACTGGCCAATTGCGCGTTGTTACCCAGTTCCGGGTGCGCGTCCAGTGGCAGATGATAGGCCAGCAGACTGGTGTCGGTCCCGAGCAAGCGCTGCAGCCGCTGCCGCTTCATGCCGGTGACGCATTCATCCTCGCCCTTCCAGAAATAGCCATGATGCACCAGCAATGCATCGGCGTTCGCGGAAATGGCCGCCTCTACCAGCGCCATGCTGGCGGTAACCCCGCTAACCAGGCGTTGCACTTCGGGCCGTCCTTCTACCTGCAAGCCGTTTGGGCAATAATCACTAAAATTATCAACAGCCAGCAAACTGTTCGTATATTCAACCAGCGCTTTCAGGGTTACCATCACACCACTTCCTGTTAAGGTATTCACGTTTCAATTGGCAACAGGGTATATCACCCATGGCAATTCGCAAATTTCTTTCTTTTCTCCTGCAAACCATCATGACAGGACTGGCTGCGGCGTTTCTCTATGTGCTGTTGATTGATCCCGACCTGCTGCGCAACAACGGTACCGTTGTCGAGGTAGTCGAATCCCAGCAACAAACCGAATCACCGCTTACCCACCAGACGCAGACAGGCGAACGGAACGAACCGGTCTCCTATGCCGATGCAGTTGAAAAAGCCGCACCAGCGGTCGTCAACATTCACACCGCCAAGGTCATTACGCATCGCGTTCACCCGCTACTGAAGGATCCAATCTTCCAGAAATTTTTTGGCGACCGCTTCGCGCAGGCCCGCAAGGAAATACAAACCAGCCTGGGTTCCGGCGT
>CAJQPV010000253.1 GCA_905480305.1 uncultured Gammaproteobacteria bacterium
TTTTTTGGTCGGCGCCGCTTTAGCCGGCGCTGGCCGCTGCACCGATTTCACCAGTCCCTCGGTGGCGCGCACCGTCAGTCCGCGGTTGACGACCTGGTGTGCTGCTTGCACCTGCTGTGCCCCGCGCAGTGCCAGCAAGGCCCGTGCATGCCCCATTTCCAGCGCACCCTTTTCAACCATGTCCTTGACGACGTCTTCCAGGTCCAGCAGGCGCAACAGATTGGAAACCGCCGCACGTGACCGACCGACGGCCTCTGCTGCCTGCTCATGGGTAATTTCAAATTCCCGGATCAACCGCTCCAGCGCACGCGCCTCTTCGAGCGGATTCAAATCCTCACGCTGGATATTTTCGATCAGCGCAATGGCGATAGCGGCGCGGTCTTCCACCTCGCGTACTACCGCCGGAATCTCGTGCAGGCCGGCCAGCTGCGAGGCACGCCAGCGACGCTCGCCGGCGATGATTTCAAACCGACCCTCGCCGATGCTACGTACCACGATCGGCTGCACCACGCCCTGTGCACTGATTGAATCAGCCAGGTCCTGTAATGATTCCGGGTGCATATCGATGCGCGGCTGGTACTTGCCACGATCGATTATGTCGACCGGCAACATCCGCAGGGAACCATCAACGGCGGTTGTTGCCGCGACGTTTTCAGTATCCGCTACCGCCGTCAGTTCGGGCGCTGTCGAGGCAGCAGCCTCTGCACCCGGTTGTGGTGCCGCACGTGTTGTCGCGCCACCCAGCAATGCATCCAGCCCCCTGCCCAAACCACGTTTTTTTGCTGCCATGTCAGTTACCGTTTATTGGATTCAGTGATTGTTAATCAGGAAGATGCGGGGCCGGAGGATTGTCAGGCAACGCCGGTCTGGGCCGTTGCTTCTATCTCATCATCGGCATGGCGTCGCAGATACTCGCCCGCCAGCGCCAGGTAGGCGCGTGCGCCGCGCGAACTCTTGTCGTAACACAGCACCGGCAGACCGTGGCTGGGTGCCTCGGCCAGCCTCACATTGCGCGGAATAATGGTGCGATACAGCTTGTCGCCGAAATGTTGCTGCAACTGCGCGGAGACATCATTAGCGAGGTTATTGCGTGCATCGTACATGGTGCGCAACAGGCCTTCTATTTCCAGCTCCGGGTTAATGCTGACGCGTACCTGCTCAATGGTATCAAGCAGCGCGGACAGCCCTTCCAGAGCATAGTATTCACACTGGATCGGAATCAGCACACTGTGTGCAGCCGCCAGTGCATTCACTGTCAGCATGCTCAGCGACGGCGGACAATCGATGATGATCAGGTCGTAATCGTTTTGTACATAGGTCAGTGCGGCACGCAGACGGCGCTCACGATCACCCTTCTCCAGCAACTCCACCTCGGCGGCCGTCAAGTCTGCATTGCCGGGCAACAGGTGATAACCGGCATCCGGTGCATTCACGATCACCTCGCGAATCTCCGCCAGCCCCATCAGCAGGTCATAGCCGGTTTTCTCGGCATCGTACTTGTCGACGCCGCTGCCCATGGTGGCATTGCCCTGGGAGTCCAGGTCAATCAGCAGTACGCGCCTGCCGGTTTCGGACAGCGAAGCCGCCAGGTTGACACTGGTGGTGGTCTTGCCGACCCCGCCTTTCTGGTTGGTTACTGCGATTATCCGTCCCATAAATCAGTCAGCCTGTTGATCATCGCCGGCGTGCATGATGACCAGGTGCCGTTCAGCATCCAGCCCCGGAACCTTGAGTGCCACAATGTCATCTATCAGTGTCTTGTCCTCGAGGCATTCAACCTCGGTCATGGGATATACACCCTTCATGGCCAGCATCCTGCCGCCGTCTGCGCACAGGCGTGCGGCATAGCGATAGATCTCGGGCAGATCGGAAAAAGCGCGGCAGGTAATGGTGTCAAACAGGTTTTCCGGCTGATACTCCTCAATGCGTGCATCCTCCAGGGTAACATTGTCGAGTCCCAGTATACCGAGCGTTTGCTGTACGAAGCGCAGCTTCTTGCTGCTGCTGTCGAGCAGCACAAATTCTTTTTCGGGGCAGGCGATTGCCAGTGGAATACCCGGTAATCCGGCGCCCGTTCCGATGTCCAGAATATAATCACCGTGCAGGTGCGGCAGTATGGTGAGGCTGTCGAGCACATGCCGCGTGACAATGTCCGCCGGCTTGCGCACCGAGGTCAGATTATAGACACGGTTCCAGTTCATCAGCTCGGTGACGTAAGCCATCAGCATCTGGTCGTCACCAAGGCTCTGCGCAAGGCCCAGCTCAGCCAGCCCCTCATCGAGCAAGGCACCATAGTCAACCACGCTGGTGTTTCCTGCCTTGCGGTTACGATTGTAAAGTCCGGTATGCATGGGCTGTTATAGAAGCATTGTCGTTAAGCGCGTTTACGAGTCACCTTGTGACGTTTCATGTGTATCAACAACAGCGACACCGCCGCCGGCGTAACACCGGGTATTCGAGCTGCCTGACCGATGGTTTCCGGTCTCACGGCCCGCAACTTTTCACACGCTTCATTGGAAAGTCCCCGCACCACATTGTAATCGAAATCGATCGGTAAAGGTTGTTCCTGATGACGCTGTTGTCGTTCGATTTCTGCCTGCTGGCGTTCCAGGTAACCGGAGTACTTCGCCTGAATCTCGACCTGCTCGGCAATGTCGGCAGCCGTCACACCCGGACCCAGTCCGTCAACCGCGGTCAGGGTAGCGTAATCCAGTTCCGGTCGGCGTAACAAATCGCTGGCACGCTGTTCCCGTGCCAGCGGTTTTTCAAGCCTGGCAGAGAGGGCGTCAGCCTGCGCAGTCCCCGGTCGCACCAGCAGTGACTGCAAGCGCTGCTGCTCGTTTTCAATGGCCGCATGACGCGCAGAAAATACCCGCCAGCGGTGCTCATCAACCAGCCCCAGCTCACGACCAAGCGGTGTCAGGCGCAAATCTGCATTATCCTGCCGCAGCGACAGGCGATACTCGGCACGGCTGGTAAACATCCGGTAGGGTTCCAGCGTTCCCTGCGTCACCAGGTCATCGACCAGCACGCCCAGATAGGCCTCATCACGACGCGGCATCCACGCCGGCTTGTCCTGCGACTGGCGCGCTGCATTCAGGCCGGCCAGCAGGCCCTGAGCTGCCGCCTCTTCATAGCCGGTGGTGCCATTAATCTGGCCCGCGAAAAACAGCCCGTTTATAACCTTGGTTTCCAGTGAATGTCGCAGATCGCGCGGATCAAAAAAATCATACTCGATGGCATAACCGGGCCGTGTGATATGCGCTCCCTCAAAGCCGGCAATGGAATGTACCAGTGCTTCCTGCGCCGCCCAGGGCAGGCTGGTGGAGATGCCGTTTGGATAGACTTCATGGGTATCAAGCCCTTCCGGCTCGATAAATATCTGGTGTGAAGACTTGTCGGCAAAGCGCACCACCTTGTCTTCGATTGACGGGCAATAGCGTGGCCCGGTGCCCTCTATCGCGCCACTGTACAGGGGCGAATCCACCAGACCCTCGCGAATAATGTCGTGTGTGCGACTGTTTGTATGGGTGATATGGCAACTCAGCTGGCGCGGATGATGCTGTGCGCTGCCAAGGTATGACATCACCGGAATCGGCTGGTCGCC
>CAJQPV010000254.1 GCA_905480305.1 uncultured Gammaproteobacteria bacterium
CACTGAAAATACCGGTGTGAAAGGCAGTGATGATACTACGGCTGTTCCTGCCGGGTCATATCTTCCATACTACAGAGTATCTGTTTCCAGTTGATGAGCGAGGTGCCAGTCATGTCATCAGATCAGCCGTTTTCCATCCATACCCTGGAGCTGGGGCCGATGGAGAATTTTGTATACCTGGTGCACGACCATGCTACTGACCGTGCGGCCGTTGTTGATCCGGCCTGGGATGTGCCGGCGGTGTTGGCACTGGCTGAAAAGCAGGGCATGAAGATCACCGATATCCTGCTGACACACAGTCACAATGACCATATCAATGGAATCAGCGAAGTGCTGGACAAGTATGATGCTCAACTGCACCTGATGAAAGCCGAAGCGCAGTTCTGGCAAGGCTGTATCGACATGCCCACGCAGCATCATGGCGGTGACACCATCGCGCTGGGCGAGACACCGATCAAGGCGTTGCATACGCCCGGGCATACGCCGGGTTCAGCGTGTTATCACGTCGGCAATGAGCTGCTCACTGGCGACACCCTGTTTGTGTTCGGCTGTGGTCGCTGTGATATGCGTGGCGGTGATCCGGAACAAATGTATGCCACCCTGAATAACATGGCCGAGCGCTTGCCGGCCGGCACGCTGATTCGTCCGGGGCATAACTACGCAGAGAAAACCACGGCGACCATGGAAGAGCAGCTGGAGGGGAATCCCTTTATGCATTTCGACAACTGTCATGACTTCAGGCACTACCGCATGGAATATCATGACGGCCACCGGCAGTCACCCTATGCGGCAGTTCGCAAGGGCGAGGAAATGAAATAAGAGCTGACAGTTGTCGCTGCCTTTTTTTGAACAAGGTGGTTGCATTGCATATGCCGGTTTAATAGGAAACACCCCGAGTAATTGACGAGAGACGCTATGAAAATGATAAACCGCAGCCTGTTCGTTACCCTGATTATAGTGACTGCGGTCTTGCTCAACGCCTGCGCCACGCTAAGTCCCTACAAGGAATCACCACGTGTTTCACTGGTCAGTATTCAGCCACAGGAAATGGGTGTGCTGGAGCAGCGTTTCGGACTGCAGCTGCGGATACTGAACCCGAATGATACGGCGATACCGGTAGAGGGGTTAAGCTACAGCATTGAAATTAACAACCGCGAATTTGCCTATGGTGCCAGCCGCCAGGCGGTCGATATTCCGGCCTTCGGTGAAGCGCTGCTGGATGTCGAAGTCGTCAGCAGCCTGTTAAACGTGGTGCAACAGCTGCAGGCATTAAATACCGAAACCCATAGCAGCCTGAGCTATCGACTGAGCGGCAAAATCAGCCTGGCAAACAGTCCGGCAAGCCTGCCGTTTGACTACAGCGGTGTCCTTGATTATCAGCCGGCTGCTGCGGCGCAGTAACAATGGACTCGTTTCGTGCCTTGCGCGTACATGAAAACACTGATGGTACGGTAGGTGCGGTGCTGCAAGCGTTGACGCTCGATGATCTGTCGCCCGGCGAAGTAATTATTCGCAGCCGCTATTCCAGTGTCAATTACAAGGATGCACTGGCCGCCACCGGCAAAGGCCGGATCCTGCGCCGCTTTCCACTGGTGGCCGGAGTGGATGTCGCCGGTGAAGTAACCGCGTCGGTTGATGATCGCTTTCGGGAAGGCGACCAGGTGCTGGTCACCGGGTGTGGTCTGGGTGAAAGTCATGATGGCGGATTTTCCGAAGTGGTGCGGGTGCCGGCCGACTGGGTTGTGCCGTTGCCGCCGGGCATGACCTTGTTTGATGCCATGATGCTGGGTACCGCCGGTTTTACCGCGGCACTGGCGATTGATCGCATGGAGCAAAATGGTCTGGTACCTGCGCAGGGGCCGGTTGTTGTAACCGGCGCCAGTGGCGGGGTCGGCAGTGTGGCGATCGACCTGCTGAGTGGTCGGGGTTATGAAGTGATGGCGCTGAGTCGCAAGTTGCAGGCGACGGATTATTTGCAGTCGCTGGGTGCCGCAGAGGTGCTGGATGCAAAAGTAGCAGCTGCTAGCGGCAAGCCACTGGAAGCTGCACGCTGGGCCGGCGCCATTGATAATGTCGGTGGTGCGGTACTTGGGTGGTTGACGCGCAGCATGCTGCCGTGGGGCAGTATTGCCAGTATTGGCCTTGCCGGCGGCGCGGAATTACATACCACGGTGATGCCGTTTATCCTGCGCGGCGTCAGCATTCTTGGTATCACTTCGGCCAACTGCCCGATGCCGCGCCGTCTGAAAATCTGGCAACGACTGGTAACGGACCTGCAGCCGCAACACCTGGAAAAAATAGTTGCCGGGCAGGTGACACTGGATGAATTGCCTGCCGTATTTGCAACGCTACTCTCAGGCGAACATCGCGGCCGCTATATTGTCGACTTGCAGTGAGACCCTGAGATTAGCGGCCAGCAGTTGTCAGCCGGTGATAATCGCAATACCCAGCAACAGTGGCGTCAGAATAGCCGCCGCTACGTTCGCAGCCATATACCCCGGGTGTTCGCCAATCCTGGATGAATAGCGAATGGCGCCGCCCAGGGCGATCAATGAAAGCGGCATCGGCAGCAGTGCGATCATGCCGCTGAAAGGTATCTGTTTGGATGCCACCAGCAAAACAATAGTTGCATAAGCAGCAGCCATAAACAGGGCATAAACAAGGTTGCTTTTGTTTATTCCGAAAGCAATCGGGAAGGTTTTTCGGCCAACGCTGGCATCGGCGCCGATGTCAGGGTACTGATTCAATAACAGCAGGTTGTTGGTCATAAAAAAAGGCACCAGTGATACCGGCCAAATGGGTGCAGAGTAATTACCGGTTAAAACCAGGTGGGTGCCGACAACCATCAGGATGCCAAATCCAGTCCCCGGTGCGATGAGACACAACAATGGCGAACGGTTAATCCACTGCGTGTAGGTTGCCACCAGCACGATGCCGGCAACCCCGATGGGCAGGATTGATATGCCGGTTATCACAATGATAGAGCTGCCAATAGCCATGGTTGCGAGCAGGAATAACAGACCGGTAATCAGAACAGCTGTGGCTGCTTCAGGATGGTCGGGCAGGGCGCCACTGCCACCACTGAAAGGTGTACGGTTGGTTTGCAGATCCAGGCCGCTGCTGAAGTCATGGTATTCATTCAGTGCGTTGACACTGATATGCGCGGCAACAGCGCCAGCGAGAACAAGCGCAATCATGACATTGTCGACTGCTGTGTGAGATGCAAGTGCAATGCTTGCGCCCAACAGTACGGAAACAGGCGTTAGCACAAGAAACGGCAGTCGAAAGGTTTGAAGTACTGTTGCTGGCTGCATATGTTTTCCGGGTGGCGGTGTTTGACTGTCAATGTTGCCGGTTGGCACAACGTGCTTGAGGCGAGCCGCCGGGGTTGTTTGGTGTTCAGGGTTCTGATTACTGTTTATGCACCAGTTTCCGCCTGGCGGCAACCCTGGCTGGACAGGATATACTCAAGGGATGCCGAAACTTGCAACCTTGCCGGATTATCTTGCTCCCGCACTTGAAATCGTTTCCATTGGTCTGAATCCCTCGTTGCCTTCCGTTCGCGAAGGTTTTTATTTTGCCAATCCGCGCAATCGTTTCTGGCGAGCAC
>CAJQPV010000255.1 GCA_905480305.1 uncultured Gammaproteobacteria bacterium
TTTCCCGGTCAGGCCGGATTCTTCTTCGGCTTTTGTCTGTTGGTCATGCTGGTGACCGCGATCAACTTCCAGAACAACCAGTGCTATGCACTCACCTTTCTGCTGGCCACGCTGTTTATGGTGGCTATCCTGCATACCTTCGCCAACCTGTCCGGGTTGACTATTCGGGCGTTGCGCGCGCGACCCGCATTTCCGGGGCAGCAAACCGAGTTCGACCTGATGCTTGAGCGGGGCAGGCAGCGCGATCACTTCGGCCTGCACCTGAAATGGCCTGGCAGTAGCGAAGCACTGGTCAACCTGGTCGACGAGGACACGGTAACTGTGCAACTTCATATGGCGGTCGACCAGCGCGGCTGGTACAGCCCCGGGCGATTACTGCTCGAGTCCAGCTACCCACTGGGGCTGCTGCGTTGCTGGACCTGGATCGATCTGGAACTGCATGCACTGGTTTATCCGCGCCCGCTGGCCTGCGGTGATCTTGCCGGCCTGGCGACAGATACGCCTGACGGGGCGGCTGTGACAGTGACAGGCAGCGACGATTTTTACGGTTTTCGCGATTACCACAAGGGAGATTCACCGCGGCACATCCACTGGAAGGGACTGGCCAAGGGGCAGGGTGTGCAGAGCAAGCAGTACACTGCCTACGCCGACCGCAGTGTCTGGCTGGACTGGGATATGTTTCCCGGTGTGGGCACCGAGCAGCGCCTGTCGCATCTGTGTTACTGGGCACTGGAGTTTGAAAGCCGCAATCAGGAGTACGGTCTGCGTATGCCCGCTGTAGTGATTGAGCCGGACACCGGTGACAGGCACCGCGATCGAGTACTCAAGGAATTGGCCTTGTACGGTGTGGAGGGCCAGGCGTGAAACTCCAGCAACAGCTACCGCGCAATGCCCTGGTGTGGATTATCATTTCGATGTTCGCCCTGATTGTCCCCCACGCCTTGCGCTTGCCCCCCTGGGTGTTACTGGTTTATGTGGTCGCTGTCGTATGGCGTATTCTGGTCTACCGGGGTCGCTGGTCGTTTCCTGGTCGCAGCATGAAGCTGATCTTGACCCTCGGTGGCTTTGTCGGTATCTATTTCAGCTACAGCACACTGCTCGGCCTTGAGCCAATGGTGGCGCTGTTGCTTACGGCTTTTGCTCTCAAGTTGATCGAGTTGTCCCGGCGCAAGGATGCCTATGTGCTGCTGTTTCTCGGCTATTTCGTTTGTATTACCGAATTCCTGTTCAGTCAGGACCTGCTGATCACTCTGTACTCGCTGCTGAATGTCGTGCTGGTAACCACTGCACTGGTAGCCCTGCACCGGCCCGGGGAGCATCAGTTCAATCGCGGTTCCATTCGACTGGCCAGTGTCATGCTGGCCCAGGCCCTGCCATTGATGGTCGTGGTATTTTTTCTGTTTCCCCGCATTGACCCGCTGTGGACCGTACCGGTCAATAACCATGCGGCAAAAACCGGCATGAGTGACTTCATGAAGCCCGGTGATGTTGCAAAACTCAGCCAGTCAGCAGACGTGGCGTTCCGGGTGAAGTTCGACGGAGACATTCCGTCCACCCCGGAGCTGTACTGGCGTGGCCTGGTGTTCAGTCGCTTGCAGCAGGGGACCAGGTCCGCCCTGGGCTACTACGACGTGCCAGTTAAACAGCAACGCCCGCGCGAAGTACGCACGCTTGGCGCTCCGCTGGAATACACCGTTATCATGGAGCCAAGCTGGCAGAACTGGCTCTACGGCCTGCATCATGCGCGTGCCAGTACAGCGGGCGTGCGGCATACGGCCGATTACCGTTTAGCTACCCTGTCGCCGCTGGAGACAGAGTATCTATACCGGGTTCGCAGCTGGACGCAGGCACAAGCGGAACCGGAGTTATCACAGTGGCGGCGTGAGATTGAAACCCGCTTGCCGCCCGGGGGCAATCCCCGCACGCGGCAACTGGCGCAGGAAATGAAGGCGCTAACCGAAACTGACCAGCAGTTTGTCGATGCGGTGCTCAACAAATTCAGCACGCAGAACTATGTCTACACGCTACAACCGGGGACCTTGTCTGAACTGGACGCGATGGACGAGTTCCTGTTCGAGTCGCGACGCGGGTTTTGCGAGCATTATGCCTCCGCCTTTACTGTCATGATGCGCGCCGCCGGCGTGCCCGCACGGGTTGTAGCCGGTTACCTGGGCGGGGAGATCAATCCCGTCAACAAGACCGTGATAGTGCATCAGTTCGATGCCCATGCATGGACCGAGGTATGGCTGCAGGGGCAGGGCTGGGTCCGCGTGGATCCCACTGCGGCGGTTTCCCCTGATCGTATTGAATGGGGCCTGGAAGCGGCGATGCAAGCCGAGGGCAGTTTTCTGTCCGGGGCGCCACTGTCGGCCCTGCGTTACCGCAACATTCCCTTTTTGAACCTGCTGCGCCTGCGCTACGACGCACTGACCTACCGCTGGCAGAGTTGGGTTGCGGGTTTTAATAGCGAGCGGCAGTTTAAGCTGTTGCGCGATATGTTTGGCGAAATCAATACCCGGGTTATCGCCACCGTATTACTCGGTAGCTGGGTACTGGTATTGGTGCCGGTGTCCATCTCCCTGTTCCGCAAGCGCGCTACGCGGCAGGTGAGCCCGCTGGACAAGTACTATCTGAAGTTCTGTGCGCGACTGGCGAAGCTGGATCTGGTGCGCAGCGCCGGGGAGACCCCCGGCCAGTTTTTTCTCCGCGCGGAAGCTGCGCTACCGGCCTGCGCAGGACAGATGCGGGACATTACACGCTTGTACAATGAGCTGGCCTACGCAGGCAGCGCGAACAGCGATGGTTCTGCTACCAGGACACTCGATACATTCACCCGCGCCGTCAAGCGTTTCAGGCCGAAACGGTAAGACACTGGCAGGCTGAAGTCAGTAGCAATTTTCCTGACGGCGGGGTTCAAGTACTCTGAACCCCTGAACCTGGCAGCTGCTGCAGGCAATCCAGTGCCGCATTCTTGTAACAGTGGGCAAGCGTCGGGTAGTTGTAGACGGTGTTGGCCAGCACGTCGACGCCGGCACCGCAGTTCATCGCCATCTGCCCGATGTGGACCAGTTCGCTGGCGGATTCACCGATGATATGAACGCCCAGCAATGCCCGGCTGCTCCGGTCCACCAGTAATTTCATAAAGCCGCGTTCCTCACCGATGATCTGGCCGCGCGCGGTTTCCGAGAAGCGGGCGCGGCCGACCACATAGTCGACACCCTGTTGCTGCAGTTCCCGTTCGGTGTTGCCGACGTAGGAAAGCTCCGGAATGGTATAGATGGCCATGGGTAGCTGACCGGCCGGTGCAGCATGGTCCCGGTCGAAGGCATGGTTCACCGCCAGGCGGCCCTGCTCCATGGCTGTAGAGGCGAGCGATGGCCGACCAGCCAGATCGCCGATGATGTAGATATGGTCCTGGATCGTCTGGTGGTGTTCATTGATCCGCACCCAGCCAAGGTCATCAGCATCGATTCCGGCGGCATCCAGCTCGAGGCCATCGTAATTCGGTACACGGCCGAGGGCGTACAGCACCACATCGGTTTCCATTTTAATACCAGCGTCGGTTTCCAGCTGCACCCGTTCACCCTGCCGTTCGATCTGCTGGATGCGGGTCTGCATGTGCAGCTGCACACCCATATCCAGCAGATCCTGTTCCAGTGTCTGCTGGATATCTTCATCGAGATAGGCGAGCAGATGGTCATGGGAATCCACCAGGCTGACGGCTACCCCCAGCGGTGCGAAGATGGTGGCAAACTCACAGGCAATCACTCCGCCACCGATGATAGTCATCCGTTGGGGCAGACGACGCATCTGCAGGATGGATGTGGAATCCAGCACCCGTTCCTTGTCGAATGGCACATCCGCCGGTCGCCGCGGGCGTGAGCCGGTCGCCAGCACAATCACTGCAGCGCTGAGTTGCAGCGCTTCGCCATTAGTGTTGCGCAGCTTGAGCGTATGGGCATCAATAAAACCGGCCTCGCCGGGCAACAGGGTTACCTCGTGACTCATAAGCTGGTTCAGTAACAGGCGCTCATGGCGATCGATAACCGCCTGCTTGCGGCCAACGGCCTCGCTGAGAAAACCGCTGTGCAGCTGATCGCGAATCTGCCCGGCATCACGCATACCCCGGGATGAGAAGCGGGACGCCAGGTAAGCGGCTTCCCGCAATGCCTTGCTGGGTATGGTGCCGGTCTGCAGGCTGACACCGCCGAGATAGGGTTTGCGTTCAATCAGTCCGACCCGCTTCCCCAGGCTGGCGGCCTGCAGTGCAGCGCTCTGGCCACCAGGACCGGAGCCGATGACCAGCAGGTCGTAATTATGTTCAGTCATATGCAGACTCTGTTTTAAGTGAATAGATTCAAGCAACCGGGATATCAGGGGCGACGGGTTCTTTTTACCATCACCGGGTCTGCTTGTGGAAAGTTATTTGCACGAGACCAACAGTAGTTCGATAATCCCGGTTTGCTTGCAGAGGTTGTTTAGCAGCTTAATCGTGGTCTGTCCCGAATGGCGCTTACTTAACAACCCTGCCACGGCAATACACGGAAGGACACGGAACCGTTTCCGCTCAGACAATTTGTTTTTCCGTGTTTTTCCGTGTGCTTCCGTGGCCAATTGTACTTCATATATTTATGAAACCGCTTAAGTAAGCACCATTCTGGTCTGTCCCTGTTTTTTTAACGCATAGTCCGTGCCCTGCACAGCTGTTATATTGCTTTGGGCCGTTTATCTACTGGAGAAATCAGCATGAGCAGGCAATATGATTATGATCTGGTCGCTATCGGTGCCGGTAGCGGTGGCCTGTCAGTGGCCCAGCGAGCTGCACAGTACGGCGCAAAAACAGCCGTCATCGAAGCCGGCAAAATGGGTGGTACCTGCGTCAATGTCGGCTGTGTCCCCAAAAAGATCATGTGGTTCGGCGCGCAACTGGCGTATGCACTGCGTGATGCCAGAGAGTATGGCTTCGATGTGGAAAACAGGGGCTTTGACTGGTCTGCGCTGGTGCACAAGCGTGAAGCCTATATTGCCAATATCAACAACTGGTATCACACCTACCTGTCGGACTCGAACATCGATGAGATCACCGGCCGCGCAAAGTTTATTGATGCGCATACCCTGGAAACGAATGGCAAGATACTGACCGCGGAACGCATTGTTGTCGCCACCGGTACACGCCCGGTCGTGCCTGATATTCCCGGTGCGGCGCTGGGGATCACCTCTGACGGGTTTTTTGCACTTGATCATCAGCCACAGCAGGTCGCCATCGTGGGTTCGGGCTATATCGCAGTTGAGCTCGCAGGCCTGCTCAACAGCCTGGGTTCGGATGTCATGATGTATTTACGCAAAGGCCATTTGT
>CAJQPV010000256.1 GCA_905480305.1 uncultured Gammaproteobacteria bacterium
AGCCCTGGCCGGAGGGTGCAACCGGCGGTCGCACGGTTACCTCGATCTTGCCGCGTCGCGGAAACCAGTTGTCCCCACGAATAATATTACGTGCGCCGCTGATGGCGACCGGGGTGACCGGCACACTGGTGCGCACCGCGGTGACAAAGGCACCCATGCGAAAGGGTTGCAGGCCGGGAAAGGTGGTAAAGGTGCCTTCCGGAAAGAAAACGATTGTCTGGCCGGCTTCCGACTTGCGTGTTATTCGTTTTACATCGCTGGCTGCACGGGTGCTGTTGAAGCGGTCAACAAACTCCACGCCAAAACGTTGCAGCAACAACCGCGCTGGCAGGATGCGCGCCAGCTCACCCTTGACGATAAAATGAATGGAAATGTCGAGCGCCGCCGTGACAATGAAACCGTCAAGATAGCTGGAGTGATTGGCAACCACAATATGGGGCTGTTGCGGGTTGAGGTGTTCGCTGCCGCTGACCCGCAAGGGTGTAAAGGTCAGCATGAAAAACAGTTTTGCACCGATATGTGCAAGTTTGCGACGCCAGCTGGCAAACGGTGCCAGCACCACGGCCAGCCAGGTGACCAGTCCAAGTACGGCAAAGACTGTCCAGCAATGCAATGCGTACAGCCAGTCAGTGAGACTGCGTTGTGGTTCGGTAGCGGCTGGCTGCTCAGCCGGTCCGAAAGACCCCATCAGCAAGCCACTGTCGTCGATATTGCCAGCGGCATCCAGGCTGCTGCGCTGTTCTGTCTCACCGTTTGCTTCGTCGACGATTGCCTGCATCAGCCCGTTCGGGGTGGTGGCGCAAATCGCCGTGTTTTCGCGCAGTGTGATACCCAGTGTTGACTCGATACGTGAACGCAGCTCCATGCGTGCCATGCTGTCGAGCCCCAGCTCACGTTCGAGATGCGTGCTGGCTGTAAAGTGCAGGTTCTTCCAGTGGGGGTGAACTTCGCCGACCATGTCACGAATAACCGTCAGCAACTCATGCATATCCGGGATATTGATGGCGGGCTTGTCAGGTTCGTTCATGTGGTCGTTTATGCTAATGTAAACCCACCATGTTTCAACCTTTAATTGATGCTATTTCTTAACCCATGCGAGATATGAATATCTACCACAGTAAAAAAACAGTCAGCAGTTACTGTATTTATTCCCTCTCCCCAACCCTCCCCCGGAGGGGGAGGGGGCTGTAGCAGTGAGTGTTTGTCAGTTATGAGTGCAGCTGATATGCCGTGCGAGGTTACCGAGACACAGGAGATTGAACGTTTTACTGATGCGCTGTGGATGGAGTACGGTCTCAGCAAGAATACCCTGGCAGCCTATCGCAATGATCTGGCGGGTCTCGCCGCCTGGTTGGCCGCCCGGGGCAGGGAGTTATGCAGCGCGCGGCGCCAGGACTTGCTGGCTTATCTTTCAGAGCGGGTCACTGATGGTGCCAGGCCAAGGACTACGGCGCGGCTGGTGTCTTCCATGCGACGTTATTATCGATTCCTGATACGCGAAGACAGTTTGCAGGAAGACCCGAGTGTACGTATTGAAACGCCGCGTATCGGCAGGCCACTGCCAGATACCCTGAGTGAGAGTGAAGTCGAGGCGTTGCTGGATGCACCGGAAACTGCCGATCCGCTCGGGCTGCGTGACCGGGCCATGCTGGAATTGCTGTATGCCTGTGGTTTGCGCGTCTCGGAGCTGGTGGGGTTAACGTCTGACCAGGTAAATCTGACACAGGGCGTGGTGCGGTTGATGGGCAAGGGCAACAAGGAGCGCCTGGTGCCATTGGGCGAGGAGGCCGTCGACTGGCTGCAGCGCTACATCGACGAGGGTCGCCTTGAGCTGGCCGCTGACAGCAGTGCCCGGCAGCTGTTTATAACCCGGCGCGGAGCAGGGATGACCCGCCAGGCGTTCTGGTACCGGATTCGCCATTACGCGGTAATATCCGGGATAAACAAGCATCTATCACCACATACGCTACGCCATGCCTTTGCCACACACCTGCTCAACCACGGTGCGGACCTGCGGGTGGTACAAATGTTGCTCGGTCATAGTGACCTGTCCACCACACAGATATATACTCACGTAGCTCGTGAACGACTGAAAGAATTGCATGCACAACATCATCCGCGCGGTTGAGTTCGGCCATTCTTGTTACATAGCCGCCATTTTCCGGTGTGAACTTGTTCCCTTGCCTGGCTGTCGTACTCACGTGGTGAATGCCCTTTAATTAATCAGGAATTATTATGAAGATAAAGTTTCTCAGCACTGCCTTATTGTTGCTAACCGTGAGTTTTTCCGGAGTTTCCCTGGCCGAATCAGAATCACATATGGCCATTACCAAGTCGCTCAAGAGTGTCTTTCCGGGTACCGCACCAACTGAAATCAGCCCTTCACCGATGGCAGGTGTTTCCGAAGTGCTTATCGGGCCGCGTTTGTTTTATATCACCAATGACGGCAAATACCTGTTGCAGGGCAGTTTGATTGAAATTGCAACACGCAAGGATATCAGCGAGGAGCGCCGTAACGGCATCCGGCAAAGTGCCATTGATGAGCTGGGTGAAGAAAACATGATTGTTTTTCCGGCCAAGGACAGTCGCCATACCATCAGCGTGTTTACCGATATTGATTGTGGTTACTGCCGCAAGCTGCACGACGAAATAGATCAGTACAACGCCAATGGAATTACCGTGCGCTATCTCGCTTTTCCACGCTCTGGTATAGGCGCTCCTTCATACGACAAGGCGGTTTCGGTGTGGTGTGAGAAGGACCGGCTGGCTGCGATGACGCGTGCCAAGTCCGGTGAGAACCTGCCAAAAGCGGATTGCAAAAATCCGGTCAAGGAAGAGTATGAGCTGGGGCAGATGATCGGTGTGCAGGGCACCCCGGCTATCGTGCTGGAAGACGGAACCATGCTGCCCGGTTACATACCGGCTGCGAAACTGGCAGCGGCGCTCGACAAGGGTGTTTGATGACGCAACATCCCCGGCGCTTGCCGGGGATGTTGCAGTGTTTCTTTAATGCAGTAGCGTAAACAACCTGCGCCGATAGCGGGTGACCAGCTCACCTTCGTTATTCAGTAAATCAAATATTGCCAGCAGGCTCTTGCGTGCGGCATCCTCCTGAAAAGACCGGTCGCGTTCAAACATCTGCATGAAGATCTCCAGCGCCTCTTCAAAGCGATCACTGAGTACATACTGTGCACCCAGCTGATAGCGGGCCTGCATATTATCGGGTTCGCTGCTGATGGTTGATTCCAGCGCTGTTATGTCGGGCGCGGATTTACCCGCGATTGCAAAATCGAGCAGCTTGCGCAAACGGGTTGCCTCGGTTTCATCGCGCACATCACGTGGCAGTGCAGCGATGCTCGCATCGGCCTTCTCCAGCTCGCCGCAGCGCATGCACAGTTCCGCATAATCCAGCACGAGCTGGTGATTGTCAGGTTCATCCTGACAGGCTGCTTCCAGCCGCGACAGTGCGTCGTCATGTTTTCCCTGTTGAAACGCTTCGCGTGCCGCGGCGCGTATCTGGTCGGAAGGGCGTTCGATATACCGGTCGAGCATTATACGCAAGGTAGCTTCCGACTGTGCTGCGAGTATTTCCTCGACCATCTCGCCGTGCCTGTAGACATGCATGGTAGGCAGACTGCGTATGCCGTGGGTTTTTGCCAGTTCCTGCTGTTCGTCGGTATTGACCTTTGCGAGTACAAATTTACCGTCATATT
>CAJQPV010000257.1 GCA_905480305.1 uncultured Gammaproteobacteria bacterium
TTTTACTTGTATCAAAATCAGCTGGTAGCGTTGCTGACCCTGATCAAAGCAAGTCGTAATTGCGGAATCAAAGCTGGCGGCGCTACCTCCAGGCCTAGTAAATAACCAGCGCCAGCAGGCCCGCACCTGTGGCATAAAGCAACATGGGTCCCAGCGTAAAGCGAATAATTTGCCCTTCTTTGCCCACCAAACCAACAACCGATGCCGCCGCGACAACATTGACCACGCAAATCATATTGCCTGCGTTGGCGCCAATAATCTGCAATGCCAGCATCACTTGTGAATTCAGGCCCAGGCTGTTGGTAGTAGTCAGCTGCAAGTCGGCGAACATCATATTTGAAAATGTCGCACTGCCGGCAATAAACGAACCCAGGGCTCCAACCATTGGCGCAAATACAGGCCAGGCTCCGGCAAAGGTTTCCGCCGCCAGGCTCCCAAGCGCAAGCGGCATGCTGCTCAGATCTGCCGAATTTACATCTGAGTTCAGGAAGATACGCACCATAGGCACGGAAGCCGCCAACGCAATTACGGTGGGCCCGAGCGACACTGCAGACTCACGCCATGCGTTCGCCACTTGTACCGCACTCTTCTTGTGGAAGAACGCCGTAAGTACAACAACCAAAACAAATACCGTTCCGGGCAAATACAGGGTATGTGCGGTTACACTGACATCGGATGACAAAATATTGCGCCACGTCACCGCAGTTTCAACCAGCCATGCTTTCAGCGGCAGTGCATCCAGGCGGGTAAGAATAAGGAACACCACCACCAGCAGATATGGCAGCCACGCCATGCTCAACGACAGTGGTTTATCAGGCTTGTCATCGACAATTGCCTCTGCAGTACCAGCATTACTATTATTCAGGTCCGAGGCAAAATCCCAGATTTTTTTCGGCATAAAAATACCGAGCTTTGTGGCGCCGATGCATATCATCAGCCCCGTCAGTGCACCCAATATGGATGGAAACTCTGGTCCCAGAAACTTCGCAACGGCAAGCGCCGGTAGCGTAAATGAAAACCCGCCAAGCAAGGCAAACCGCCATACCTGTAAACCTTCGCGTACGGATTTATTGGGGCCAAAAAATCGGGTGAGGATCACCACCATTAGCAGCGGAATAAAAGAAGCGATAGCAACATCGAACATAACCGCCTGTACCGCTATGGCAGCCAGTTCGTCACTGCCAATACTTTCCAGTCCCTGGCCAATGCCTACCAGCACCGGCAGTCCTACCGCCCCGGAAGACACTGCGGCACTGTCGGCAATTAACGCTAACACTACCGCTGCCAGCGGCGGAAAGCCAAGAACCACAAGTAGCGGCGCAACAATTGCCGCCGGCGTTCCAAAGCCGGCAGCGCCCTCTAAAAAAGACACAAACAACCAGCCAATGATGACTGTTTGAATGCGGCGGTCGGGGCTGATTTGAAAGAAACCCTCGCGTATCACGGTAATCGCACCACTGTGTTTCAGGGTGTTTAACAGCAGGATGGCACCGAAGATAATCCACAGTATGGTCAGTGCAATTACCCAGCCCTGTAGCAGCGATGCTGCGATTTGCAAGAATGACAAGTGCCAAACGAAATAGGCGCTGGCCGCCGTCGCCAGCAGGCTCACAGGCATGGCTTTGGCTGCAGGTAATCGCATTAGCACAAGCAGCACAAAAACGGCGAGAATCGGCATAGCTGCCGTTAGAAACTGAAGGAAAGTCATAGGGGCTCGTGCCGGGGTATATTCTTGATTATGTCCCCATATGCACCTAAAGGTACATGCACATGAGCCGCGATTAGCCAGGCAGTAATATAACGCAAGCACGATTATTGTGCCTGGATATAACAAAGCCCCTGTGTCAGATCAGGTAAAAACATCCTGAACACTCAGCAAATCAAAAAGGGTTAATGTCGCCCGGTTTAATCTGGATGTGTAGGGGTTTGGTTGTTTTATGCGCGGCACAAACCAGTATTAATTATGGAGTATCAGACAGGTTTTATCTTTACATTATTACCGGAAATTATGTTTTAACCTTTAAGCGGTTGTTGGTGTCTCTGTTGTTGCGGATGTGTTCATTATTATTAAATCCCCGGGCTGATTTCGTCATCCTGTCGTAGAGAACAACATTCACGGTTGCCGACAGGTTCATGCAGCCATTGGTTGGCACATAGACAACGGCATCCGCCTTGTCCAGAACCTGCTGGCTGATGCCGCCATCTTCTGGCCCGAAAATATAGAAAGCATTTTCCGGGTGCTGGTATTCGGGCAGGGGCATGGCGTTTTCCGCAAACTCGACGCACACTATTTTCATGTTCCCGGGGGCAGCTGCTATAAGGCATGTGACGCCGGACAGCGGGATGTCTTCACTTATCTTGCGGCTCATGTCGGGCGCAGCCGGGTTGCGCTGCAATGCCAGTGGAAAACGCTTGCCGGTATAAAAAACACGGTCGGCTTTAAAGTTACCCGCGGAGCGCATAACCGCGCCTACATTATCCGGACTCTTCGGATTTATTAATCCAATGCAGACTTTTTCTTCTTTCATAATAGTATTTCCGGGTTATTCACCGGACACGGTGATGGCCAGGTTGCGCCGGTGTCCGGCGCTACGATGTTCCCACAGGTAGACGCCTTGCCATATGCCCAGGGCACACTGTCCGTCAGTAACCGGCAGGGTCAGATCATGTCCGCAGAGGATGGTCCTGATGTGGGCCGACATGTCATCCGGACCTTCATCGGTGTGATCAAACAGCGGGTCACCGTCAGTAACCAGCCGTGTCATGTAACGATCCAGGTCGCTGCGAACATCGGGGTCGGCATTTTCACATAGTATCAGCGAGGCGCTGGTGTGCTGCAGGAACACATGGCACAGGCCGGTTGTTACCCCGGACAGGCGTACCTGCTCGCGTATGGCAGCGGTAATGGATAAGGTACCACGCCCGCGTGTTTCGAAAGACAGTTTTCCCTGCAAGATCATGATGAGACCCCTTGTGATTTCGTCTTAACCGGATAGCTCGCTGTTGCTGGCTGCAGTACCATTCTGTTGCATGCGCCGATGCAGCCAGGCCAGTCCCAGCAGGGAAAGCCCCAGGCCCATAAACGAGGCAACCCGTAACAGACCCTCCAGGTCCGACATGTCGACGATGAATATCTTGGCAATCACCACGGCCAGCAGGGCGATACCTGACTTGTAGAGATCCCGCACATGCCAGCTGGTTCCGGCAAGGATGGCGGCGATAGCCATCATTAACCAGCTAATGGAATAGCTATACAGTTCGCCGTCACTGGTGGGATTATGCAGGGAAAGGCTGCCACCCTGCCACAGCTGGCGAATTTCCAGTGACACAAACAGCAGTGTTCCCAGGCCGGCTATAACAAGGGCTGCTTTTCGGAGCTGCGGTTCATGATAGCGCGCTATCAGCAGGGCCATGAGTACAGGCAGGCCGTAGGCAAGCAGCAGGATGTTGAATAGCGGTGCGGCACCGATGCTTGCGTTACTCCACCACGGATTATGCAGGATGACGACAACGCCATAACTGGCCAGCGACAGTGCCAGCAGAATGCGCGAGCACAGTATGTATAGCTGCTTCAGGCTTTCACTGGCCGCGCTGCGGCGGTAGTAAGTCACTGACAGGGCCGCCCACAGCGAGGCATTGATGGCGGCTTCCCTGAAGCTGTAGCGGTGACTGAATATTTCGCCGTCGTAGAGCCAGTAACGTAACTCGGCAGCCAGCGTCAGTACCAGCAGGTGCAGGGTGGCGGCTTCCAGCCACTGCTGTATTTTCGGGTTTGAACGACACTGCAGGGTGGCAAGTGCACTGAATATAGTGGCGCCGCCATAGGTCCACAGTGACCAGTGAATGTCGCCCGGGTAGCTCAGCAGCCAGGGGTTAAACGTCAGGCGTGCTACCACCACTGCCAGCAATGCCTTGATCAGGTAGCCAAGCCAGGGAAGCTGATGGCGTTTCATTAACCAGCTTAACGACAATAGCTGGGCGGACAGAGCCAGCGTCAATCCGGCCTCGCGGAAATACATGGTCACGGCGAGCGAGTAGGCAAGGTGTGCGCCAAGCGTTAGCCACAGCGCCGTGTCATTGCGATTGCCACGCGCCAGCAACACGCCGGCGGCAGCGCCATAGCTTGCGCCGGCAAGCAGCGTCAGCACACTCCAGGGAACGGACTGTGACAGACCATTGACCAGCAGGTAGGCAAGTGCCAGCCAGGCAAGCGGGGCGAGCAGGGCGAGCGACACCTGGCCGTGTGAAAATCCGCGCTCGCGCACATGCAGCAGTGCCAGACCGCTATAGATGAGACTCATAAACCCTGCATAGCTGAGAAAATGCGCTTGTGCTGCCGCCGGCAAACCGGCCAGCACTATCTGCTTAATGGCAGGGTCATAATGGGCCCCGGAAATGAGCCAGCCGAGCCACTGCACAACCAGGCTTACCCACGGCAGTGCTGCGAGGCTGTCCCGCTGGCGTGCAGCGAAGAACACCACGGCGACCAGCGGTGCCCACAATCCCGGGGCGCTTGCGTCGAATCCCTGCCAGTACAGGCTGAATCCCCATGCCAGGATTAGCAGTAACAGGCATATCTGGTTAAGTTGCAGGCGAAACCTGAAAAGCTTGACGGGTCGAGCGCCAGCTTCCGCAGGGCTTGCAGTGGTCGTTTGGCGCCGGCGTAACAACCAGTCAAAGCCGGGGAGCGCCATCAGACCCCAGGCCAGCAAGGCAAGATAGGGGCCGCGGAACATGTCTGCCTGTGGCTCGCTGAGTGAAATAAACCACCAGCCAAGACCGCCGGCCATGACACCCCACCATAACCAGTAGCGGAACACGTAATGCTGTAACAGCAGCGCGGCGCCGCTGATGATAAGGCTGTAGATCATGGCGGCGACCAGGTTGCTACTGCCGGTGTTGACCAGGATTGGCACAATATAGGCGCCGATCAGGCCGATGATGGCCAGTAGCGGTCCGTGCAGCAGAGACAATGCCATGGTCATCAGCGAGACAATTGCCAGCAGTGTAAATACCAGGCGTGGGTCGAGCAGGTGGTAAAGATGCAGGGCGGCGAGCAGGGCAGCATACAGTGTAATGCTGGCACCGCCTGCCAGCGCGGCGAACACCGGGTCATTGCCACCGTTACGCCGGCGTAACCATTCCGCTGCCGCGTGCAAACCGATTCCGGTGGATATTGCGAGTGAGATACGCGCGCCGGGTCCAAGCAGTCCCACCTCCATGCTGTACTTGACCATAAAAATACCGGCCAGCGCGACACAGATGCCACCAAGCCAGATCATCCAGTTATCCGCCAGCAGGGTCTGCCAGCGAGGGGGTTCGTTTGCAGCCGTTGTGACGGGCCTGGATATTATTGGTTGTGGTGGTTGCGGCTGTTTGTCACGGGCGGCTGTTGGTGCAATGTAAGGTGTGTCGGTTTTGGCCTGTTTCTTTGCTGCCGTGATGTGTGGTGCGGGTTGTTGAGTCTGTTGCTGCAGCCTGTTCAGCTCCCGTTGTAGTTGGTTTAACTGCTTGCGTAACCTGCCAGCCCGAAAAAATGCTACCCAGCCTAGTACGGCGCCTGTGACAAGACCCAGGCACATAACAGTTAACAACAGGATTTCTGAGCCCATATTTTCTACCTGGAATGGTTGTATTTATACCTGCTGTTTGCAGCGACCGATCATAATAGCCAAGCGCGGCAGGCCACAGTTATTTTTCGCGATGCAGGCATTGTAATATTTGTGATGAATCCTGTCGGAGAATGCCCTTTTTTGTTGGTGCGACGTATTATTCCCGTGCCAGGTTCACTATTATGGCGTGAATTTATTTTCTGTATGCAGGGCTTTTTCTTAACAGGGACGGATTTTCTTATGAAAAGAATTATTCAACTGGTCTTTCTGGCGTCACTGATACCGGCCCTGTGTCAGGGTGAAGAAGACATGCGTCATCAGGTCAAGCAAACGCAATCAGTTGTGGCTGGCCTGTCACCTGAGTTGCAGGCGCTGTTTTCCAGGGAAATGCTCGAGTTGCAAAAAGGCATGATGGCGATGGTGCCCCTGTACGTTGCGGGCAAGCTGGATGATATCGAAAAAATTGCAGCTCAAATGGAAAGCAGTTACGTGCTCAAGCAGAATCTGACCGAGTCGCAAATGCATGAGTTGCACGCAAAACTTCCCGATGCGTTTATAGAACAGGATCAGCAATTTCACTACCTGGCCGGCATGCTTGCACATGTCGCGAATGTCGGAAAGACCGAACTGGTGGGCTTTTATATCGCGAAGATGAGTGAAAGCTGCCTTGCCTGTCACAGTGCCTATGCGACTGACAAGTTTCCTGCCCTGGCTGGCAAAGGGCAGGGCGAGCACAATCACTAGCGAGGGTGTTAGCGAGCAGTCGGTTTTTCTAATACCTGACGGCCGGCGTTTCTATTTTAAGGCCGTTTGAACGCGACATGATGTAAAGCCCCATCAGGTTGATTTCTTCGGAACCGGCTTCGAACGGTTGCGCGCAATACGTCTCACATCCAGGCCATCACCTTCACTACCATGGCAGACAGCGCATGATTTCCCCGGGCCTTCCGGTGTCATGTTAAAGAGTTGCTGGCCCTGTTCCAGGGTATGCATACCGGGGTTCTCAAAATCATCGTCCTGCATGTCACGCGTGCACTGCTTGATATATTCATAGCCGGAACGTGGTTCACCAGCGGTTGTGTCAGCTGCCGGCAAGGCCAGCAGCAGGGCAGACACCAACAGCAGGAATTTGTCGGGCAATATCATTTTAGTGTCACGAGCCAGGCAATCACGTCTTCCACCTGTTGTGCATTCAGGAAGGTTCTGCCGGCAAAGCGTTTGCCGGGGCGATGAATCAGGCGCGGATCACGGTAAAAACCGGGCATGATCGACATCGGGTTGATTTCACGTGTGTCGACGACGCGCAGGCGTATCTGGCCTTCTGTAAGACGCGCTTCGATGCCGGACAGTGGCGGCCCGATGGTGCCATAGGCCTCAACATCCGGGATGGGGAGCTGGTGACAGGCGAGGCAATTACCGCGGTCACTGTCGGACGCGATTGCCATGCCGCGCGAGGCATCCCCGGCAAGACCACACAGTGGCTGCGCGATAGCGTAGTCGCTAACGTGCCACTGGCAATAATCAGCCGGCAGCGCTTGCTCCCCGGCATTGGCAATACCCTGACCGGTCAACAGCACAAGCTGCAGCAGCAGGATTCCCGCTAGTAAAAAAATTCGGCCGTGTGTCATAACATGTATCTACACAGTGGCAGTTGTCCGGGCAACCGACCGCTGTCGTTGTTTTCTGACATTGATGCAGATTAAGTCCTTTACAGGAAAATTTGGGCCGCTCGGCATGGTCATGCAGAAGCGCAGGGGCAGATTAAAAATCAACAGGGGCGTGCCTGTTGAGCGGACAGGTGCATGGCCGGTCAATCGAGTCCGGGCCTCTGGTTGGGCTTGTGTTGTCTAGGCGACCTTGTTGCTGAGTTCCCGGACCAGTGGATAGAGTTTCTCGGTTTCATCCTGGATCCGCTTGAGTATCAGTTCAAACATATCCTCTGACTCCTTCAGGAACTGGTCGTATTTTGCAATTGCCAGTGTGTCGGCCTTTTTCTTCGGGCACCATGTTTTTATGTAGGTCGCTATAATTTTTTTGATCTCCTGGGAACCGGACATGAAATTTTTTGCCAGTTGCTGGATTTCATGGTCTTCGTGCGTCAGCAGCTTGCTGTAGAGATTCTTGTCAACGGTATCAATATGGTGTTTGACTTTTTCTGTATAGCGGTAGAACAGGTCACAGCAGGTCCCGGTGTCGCACATGGAACGCTCCTTAAACAGGTACAGCAGTACGTTGGAGAGTTCCGTGATGTCGTGGTTTTCTGAATGCAATTCGTCGTAGGTAACCATTTTATAATCCTTTCTGTTGGTTCCGGCTAGGAAGGTTCATGATGATCTGTATATCTATCTGTATTATATGGATAATATCAGTCCCCGCTGTTTCCGCTCTGCGCGCGACAGCTCACAAGCGGATACAGTGTTCGCTATTATCGACACAGTCAATAGTACACGACCATGAGCTGGATCAAATACTCCCCGGATAGGGGCAGGTGCTTTTGCCGGACCGGGTGTTTCCACAAAGACTGACCGTGAGGAGCCGCAGGCGGATCGCCGGCGCCTGAAAATTTTGATAACTTAGACTATTGGCGTGGGCGTGGCGAAACAGAAAGCCGGAAATTTAAATAATGTATGAGGATAGTCCCATGAAGAAATATCTTGTTGTGTTGTTAGTGTCTTTTGTGACCGCCCTGTCCGGTTGCGCATCTGACCTGTCCGGTGACACCTATAGCCGCTCCGAAGCGCGCCGGGCTCAGCAGGTCGAATACGGTGAAATTATCACTTTGCGGCCGGTACAGATTGAGGGTACGAAATCGCCTGTAGGTGCTGGCGCCGGCGCGGTGGTGGGCGGTATTGGCGGCAGCACGCTGGGTGGCGGCAAGGGCAGTTCCATTATGGCGGTGATTGGTGCCGTTGCAGGTGGCATGGCGGGTGCGGCAGTTGAAGAAGGTGTTACCCGCAGTCAGGGTGTGGAGATTACCGTCAAGCTGGATAGCGGCCGGATCATCGCAATTGTGCAGGGCTTGTCTCCGCATGAAAAATTTGCCGTCGGTGACCAGGTGCGCGTCCTGACCAGTCAGGGCACCAGCCGTGTGGCACAATGATTTGTAGCGCAAATACGCGCGTACGTGAGATTGCTGCGCAGCTTGTGAGTCTTTGTCGATACCGGCAGCGGTAACCGGCCATGGCTGCGCTTTTTGGTTACTCATTGATTAGTGTTGTGCTGATCATGTTTGTCGGTCGCAACCTTTCTCGCACAGCACGGCTTCAACTGATGCTGCTGGCGCTGGTGGTGCTGAATGGACCAAGCCTGCTGACGTTGTTTTTCAGCAAATAAGTTAACGCGACTTTCCGGATGTTGGTCATGACGCTACACCGGCAGTGATCAGTATTTCCTGGTACAGGAGTGACTCAAGCGGCACTGCATGGATGTCCTGCGGCTGCTGAAAAAAGAACATTAAATTTTACAGGCAAAGGTAAACTGAAACCGGGCCAGGGGCCGTTTTTTATGGGCGGGCGTTTTCAGCCGCTGCTACTGATTGCAGCAATTGTTCGCGGTGTGCGCTGAATGCCCGGGGCTGCAGGTATTGCAGCACGTCCTTGCCTGCTGTATCGAGAATTATCTCCAGCCCCTTGTCAGGGTAGAGCAAGTGCCTTTGCTGTGTGGTGACTTGTACAATCTCGGCGGGTGTCCCGAAACGTGATTCTGTTATCTCCTCATCAAGGTTTATGCTGGGCAGGAAGTCGATCACGCTGACCGGTGCCAGGTAAGCAACCGGCAGGTCGTCCGGGTGCAGGCGATAACGGCGCATGCCGCCTTCCTGAAAAGCCCGCCGGCGCAGCGAGGCCAGTTGCTGCGGTGCAACATCCAGTACCAGTAACAGCTTGCCGGTAATGGGGCCTGCCGAGTAGTGGCTGTAATAGGCTTCCAGCGCGCCGCTTTCCTGCGGTGCAGCAATAATTGCCAGTTTCAGGTCATCGCCATGCTGCTCGATGATTTCTCCCAGTGTGGTCTGTCCGAGCGTAATGCCAAATACCCGGGTACTGCCATCCGGCTGGATATCGATCTGCCAGGGCAGTCCGGTCACCGCTGTGTTGTTGTCAGACGGCTTGTTTTGCAGCAACACCAGGCTGGATGCGGCAACAACAACGACAAGTAGTGCAATAAGGTATTTCATCTGTAATGTTCGCTAGCTATTATTCACCGGGCAGGAAGAAATCCCGGGCACTGCTGGCTGTTAATGGTCTGGCCATTGTGTCTGCAGATACAGTGCCTCGACTTTTTCTCGTGCCCAGGGTGTCTTTCTCAGAAACTTGAGGCTGGAGCTGATGCTCGGTTCATTGCTGAAGCATTTTAGTTTGATACGATGCCCCAGTTCCTCCCAGCCATATTTTTCCACCAGCCGCTTAAGCAGTCGTTCCAGTGTCACACCATGCAACGGGTCTCGGGCGCCGGATTCAGTCATGGTTGCTGCTGTCCGGCACTGTTTTTGTCTCGGCCTTTTTTACCCGGATCTTGCTGCCGTCGATTTCCTCGCCGTTGAGGGTCTTCATCGCCGCCCTGGCCTCACCCTGTCTGGGCATTTCGACAAAGCCAAAACCCTTGGAGACCCCGGTGTTTTTGTCAATCACCAGCTTGCAGGACTGTACCTTGCCATGGGTTTCAAACAGGGCGCGTATTTCCGCCTCGCTGGTGGTGCGGGCAAGGTTACGTATCAGTAATTTCATGAGTTATCAGGCCGGTTTAAGAGACAACCACTATACAGAAAACCAGCTGCCGGCCCTTGTTATGATTGGCGCTAACGGTCTGAAAAATCAGCAGTCAGGCAGCATTGATGCCGGCGATCAAAATTTACCAGATAATTTAAAGGGCTATGCGGGCATAAAAAATCGTTCTAATTTTATGCTGACCCGACTATGCTGCTGATCCGGCGTGTCCTGACAGGACAACAGCCTTATAATTTCAGATAAATACCAGGGAGTGAGAATTATGGAAGCAGTGGTGGATGGCAAGACGATCCAGTTGAGCGAGGCCGGTTGGCTGGAAAATCTGGACGAGTGGAGCGAGGCGCTGGCCGCCGAGATCGCGAAGAACGAGAACATTGACGGGCTCACCCAGGAACACTGGGACATTATCAATCTGGCGCGCCAATATTTTGCTGACAACGGTACTGTGTGTGACCCGCGCAGTTTTTCCAAGCTGATGAAAAAGCAGTACGGCAAGGACCGCAGTGACCAGAAGTACATTTATTCATTATTCCCGACCGGCCTGATCAAGTGCGCCAACAAGATTGCCGGCCTGCCGCGTCCGAAGGGTTGTAGCTAGAAATCCTTGTGCAATATCCCGTTAAAGGGAACGACAACCATGCCGGGGTATTGCAGTTGGTTGTCGTTCCCTTTTTTGTTTCTGTGCGGCAGGTGTTTTAAATAACCAAATGCTAAACGCTAATGCAGCGGCCTGGTTACATTAAATAGAGCAGATACGTGCATAAAAGTTGTTTTGTGAACTTTCTGTGATTTTTCAGGACTATTCTCCCTATTGTCATGGCAACAAAAATACTCATTATTGAAGATAATGTGGATATCGCGCGACTCGTGATGGTTAACCTGCAAAGCAAGCAGATGCAGGTCGATCATGCGGGAGATGGTGGTACTGGCCTGAAAATGGCTCTGACCGGCGACTTTGATCTGATCATTCTTGACTTGATGTTGCCCGGTATGGATGGTCTCGATATTTGCAGAATTCTGCGTGGTAAACAGGTGTATACGCCGGTATTAATGCTGACGGCACGTACCTCTGAACTGGATCGTGTGCTCGGGCTTGAAGTCGGGGCGGATGATTATCTGACCAAGCCTTTTAGTGTGCCGGAGCTGGTGGCGCGTGTCAGTGCCATTCTGCGTCGCTCGGGTCAATACCAGGCGGCGCCCATGCTGCAGCATGACGCACCATTGCAGTTCGGTCATTTGTGTATCGATCCGGACAGGCGCCGTGTGACGCTGGGGGCAGAGTGCATAGAACTGACAGCCAAGGAATTTGACCTGCTATGGCATTTTGCCAGTAATCCGGAGCGCGTGTTTAGCCGCAGCCAGTTGCTGGACAGTGTCTGGGGATACAGCCATGCCGGCTATGAGCATACGGTGAATTCACACATCAATCGCTTACGTGCCAAGATAGAGTCTGATCCGGCAAAACCACACTATGTGATTACTGTGTGGGGAGTTGGTTACAAGTTTTCCGGTAGTGAGTCTGCCCGGGTGGCCGGCTGATGTTTACGACACTCTACAGTCGCCTGGCGCTGACTTTATTCGTTTTACTGTGCGTGGTCGGGGTTATACTGATTCTGGTGACAGGCTATTCCAGTAGCCGTTACCAGCAGGAAGTTGCACAGAAGCTTAACAGCGAACTGGCGGCCCACATCGTTGCCGAAGCGCCTCTTATTCAGAACCGGGAGATCAATCAACCGGCTCTGGATCAGCTGTTTCACCAGTTGATGGTCATTAACCCCAGTATTGAGTTATATCTGCTTGATGCGCAGGGTGCCGTGATGAGTTACTCGGCACCCGAAGGCAAGGTAAAACGCACTGTCGTATCACTGGAACCACTACGTCAATTCATTAATGGTTCTGCACGATTTCCGCTGCAGGGCGATGACCCGCGGGACTT
>CAJQPV010000258.1 GCA_905480305.1 uncultured Gammaproteobacteria bacterium
CGGGTGACAACATCAAGATGACGGTGTCGCTGATTGCACCGATTGCGATGGAAGACGGGCTGCGCTTTGCGATTCGTGAAGGTGGCCGTACCGTGGGTGCCGGTGTGGTATCCAAGGTTATCGAATAAATTTTAGGAGCGGACCTTGTCCGCGATTGTGTGAGAGAGAGTAGGAGCGGCTTGTAGCCGCGAATGTTTAGGCCAGTAGCTCAATTGGCAGAGCGACGGTCTCCAAAACCGTAGGTTGGGGGTTCGATTCCCTCCTGGCCTGCCAATTTGTGATGGCGTTAGGGAAAGCAGGCATAGATGAACGCAAAAGTTGAAACAGAAAGCGGCCGGTTTGACAGTATAAAACTCGGCGCAGCAGTGCTGTTACTGGCGGCGGCTATCGTCGCTTTCTACCGGTTTGATGATCAGTTACTGGTAGTGCGTGTACTGGGGTTGCTGGCAGCTGCCGGCGTCTCGGTGTTTATTGCAGCGCAATCGACAAGTGGCAGGAACATCATCAGCTTTATCAGCGGTGCCAAAGCAGAAGTTCGCAAGGTGGTCTGGCCGACACGGGCAGAAACCATGCAGACCACGATGGCTGTGCTGCTGATGGTCCTGCTGGTTGGTATTTTTCTGTGGCTGCTGGACATGGTCCTGTTGTGGGCAATTCAAATACTGACAGGGCAAGGGTAGCTGACTATGTCATTGCAATGGTATGTGGTACACGCGTATTCGGGTTTTGAGAACCAGGTGAAGCGTGCGCTGGAAGAGCGTATTGCCCGTGAAGAAATGGGCGGGGCGTTTGGCGAGATACTGGTGCCGACGGAAGAAGTGGTGGAAATGCGCGAAGGCAACAAGCGTCGCAGCGAACGCAAGTTCTTCCCGGGCTATGTGCTGGTGCAGATGGATATGAATGAAGACACCTGGCACCTCGTGAAAGATGCGCCCAAGGTACTGGGTTTTATCGGCGGTACCAGCGACAAGCCGGCACCGATTACCGAGAAAGAGGCCAATGCCATACTGCAGCGTGTGCAGGAAGGTGTCGACAAGCCGCGGCCCAAGGTGCTGTTCGAGGTTGGCGAGGTGGTGCGCGTCACCAACGGTCCGTTCAACGACTTCAACGGTGTTGTTGAGGAAGTCAACTACGAGAAGAGCCGCTTGCGGGTATCGGTATTGATTTTTGGTCGTTCAACCCCGGTCGAACTGGAGTTTGGCGACGTAGAAAAAGCATAGCAGGACTGCAGGGCTGGCTTGTAGCCGCGATATTCGCGCCTGCAATACGCGCTACACTTTTTAATTTATACAGGGGAGCCGCGAGGCGCTTGCACCCACAGGAGCAGGAAATGGCTAAGAAAATCGAGGCATATATCAAGCTGCAGGTCCCTGCAGGCGAAGCTAACCCGAGTCCGCCGGTTGGTCCGGCGCTGGGTCAGCATGGTGTCAACATTATGGAATTCTGCAAGGCGTTTAACTCGAAGACGCAGAAAACAGAAAAAGGTTTGCCGATTCCGGTCGTGATTACCGTCTACAACGACCGCAGCTTCACCTTTATTACCAAGACGCCGCCGGCTTCTGTGTTGCTGAGGAAGGCAGCCGGTATCCCCAAGGGTTCCGGTACACCTAATACCGCCAAGGTCGGCAAGGTGACCAGGGCCCAGCTGGAAGAAATCGCGACCACCAAGATGGTCGATCTGAATGCGACCAATATGGACGCAGCTGTACAAATTATCGCCGGTACTGCCCGCAGTATGGGCCTTGATGTGGAGGGTTAACGATCATGGCCAAGCTGACAAAACGAGCAAAGGCAATTGCGGAAAAAGTGACCGCTGGCAAGCAATACCCGCTGGATGAGGCGCTGGGTCTGCTGAAGCAGCTGCCCGGCGTTAAATTCAAGGAATCAGTCGATGTCAGTGTCAACCTGGGTATCGATGCGCGCAAGTCTGACCAGGCGGTACGTGGTGCAACCGTGCTGCCCAACGGTACCGGCAAGACGGTAAGGGTTGCCGTGTTTACCCAGGGTGCCAATGCCGATGCGGCCAAAGAGGCCGGTGCAGATATCGTCGGTATGGATGACCTGGCGGAAGAAGTGAAGAAGGGCAATATGGATTTTGACGTAGTGATTGCCTCGCCGGATGCCATGCGTGTGGTAGGTGCACTCGGGCAGATTCTGGGCCCGCGTGGCCTGATGCCAAACCCCAAGGTGGGTACGGTAGCGCAGGACGTCGCGACTGCAGTGAGGAATGCCAAGGCCGGTCAGGTGCGTTACCGCACGGACAAGGCCGGTATCATCCACTGCCCGATTGGCCGGGTGGATTTCGAAGTGCAGGCGCTAATGGAAAACCTGGCTGCATTGATGGTTGACCTGAACAAGGCCAAGCCGACTTCTGCGAAGGGCGTGTATATCAGGAAAGTGTCAGTGTCGACCACCATGGGCCCCGGGCTCCATGTGGAATATACGCCGCTGACGGCATAGTTTTTTCGGGAGTTGCCAGAGCAGGCATCTCCCGGTAACGATTTTGACGCCGCGCCGTGCAGGATGCACGGGTGTCGCGAAGGCAGGAAGCCTGAAGCGAGTCCGGATTTTCCGGTGGCCGTCAAAGACCGCAGGTAGCTGGCGATGCAGGTTTGTCGTCGGCTTTAATTATTCCGCTTTTGCGGGGTGGCCTGCGCAGAGGGTGGCGTCGAGACAGTGCGATGTACAGGGAGAAGGTGAGACCGGGAAGCGGTCGAGAGACTGGCCTCGGCCATGTACAAGTGTCGCGGCAGCAGGAGAAGGTGAGATCCGGGTACCGGTCGAGAGGCTGGCCTGGGCCATGCCGCTAGCGAGCTGTCTTTAAGTCACATGTGTGCAGCGGTTGTTTTTGGGCCGGTGCGTTGTTAATGAACGGGAAGTAGCAGGCGGGTGACTGCCGGTGAATTCCTGAAGAGGTAAATGCAATGGCATTAAGTCTTGAAGAGAAAAAGGCTGTTGTTGCTGAAGTATCCGAAGTTGCCAAAGGGGCCTTCTCGGCTGTCGCTGCAGAATATTGCGGCCTGACGGTTGAAGAGATGACGAACCTGCGTGTCAAGGCACGGGAAGACAATGTCTACCTGCGCGTTGTGAAGAATACGCTGGCACGTCGCGCCCTTGAAGGAACCGACTTCGAATGCATGAGCGATAGACTGACTGGCCCGTTGATCCTGGCATTTTCGCAGGAAGACCCGGGTGCGGCCGCACGCGTCACCAAGGACTTTGCCAAAGGGCATGAAAAGTTCGAAGTGACCATGTTGTCTGTTGGTGGCGAGTTGCTTGAAGCAACGGACATCGACAAGTTGGCGAAGCTCCCGACCCGCGACCAGGCCATCAGTTTGTTGATGGCAGTGATGCTGGCGCCGACCGAAAAGCTTGTACGCACACTGAACGAAGTGCCGGGCAAGCTGGTTCGTACGGTGGCAGCGATTCGCGAGCAGAAAGAGCAAGCAGCCTGAGCCTCAATTTATATTTAACCAAAAAGATTATTAACAGGAGTATTCGTTATGGCCGTTTCACAAGAAGAAATTCTGGAAACAATTTCAAGTATGTCGGTGATGGATGTTGTTGATCTGATCTCTGCTATGGAAGAGAAGTTTGGTGTTTCTGCTGCCGCAGCTGTTGCTGCTGCACCGGCTGCCGGTGGTGGTGAAGCCGCTGCTGCAGAAGAGCAGACCGAGTTTGATGTT
>CAJQPV010000259.1 GCA_905480305.1 uncultured Gammaproteobacteria bacterium
AGAATGGCAGCGCAATATTGCCCGCTACCTGGAAACCCGCGAGTCACTCTGCGGCGTTGTGCTGCTTATGGATGTCCGCCACCCGCTGAAGGAATACGATCAACAGGTCCTGAGCTGGTGTTACAGCGCCGCATTGCAGACCCATGTGCTGCTCACCAAGGCCGACAAGCTCAAGCGCGGACCTGCGCAGGCGGCCCTGTTGCAAACCCGCAAGGCACTGGAAAGACTGCACCCCGAGGCATCCAGCCAGTTATTTTCGGCGCACACGCGCGCCGGCAATGAACAACTGCAGCAGGTGCTGAATCACTGGCTGGGGCTGGCGCCACCGGAGTAACCAGGTCACGGTCCGGGCAAAAAAAACCCCGGCGAGGGGGATAGCTGCCGGGGTTTTAAAAATACCTGGCTTAAACCGTACCAGGCAAGGAGGCAGCCCACCCAGGGAGTGGGGCGGGGCACTAACCTCCGTTCAATGAATAAGAGCACAAAGCATAGAGAAAGTTCCCGCTGTGAGACAAGCAGGAAGCGGCCATGGACAACAGACCGGCATTGATTATTTAGTTAGTGTTTACACTAAATATAATGCATTGATTACAATAATAATATTTAATTACAATATTTTATAAATTTTAAGTTGTTATGCATGCACTGTATTTTCGCTATCAGTGTGCCTCGTCCCAGTTCATGCCGGTACCGATATCCACAACCAGCGGCACTTTCAGGGTCGCCGCGTTAGCCATGATCGCCATAATTTGCGGCCGCGCCGCCTCCACATCCTGTGCAGCAATCTCGAACACCAGCTCATCGTGCACCTGCATGATCATGTCGACATCCAGCCCGGTATCCGTCTGCAACCAGGCATGCATATCAATCATGGCACGCTTGATGATATCCGCCGCCGTGCCCTGCATGGGCGCATTAATGGCAGTACGCTCGGCCGCTGCCCGTACCTGGCCGTTACGCGCATTAATGTCCGGCAAGTACAACCGCCGACCAAACACCGTTTCGACGTAACCCTGCTCGCGCGCCTGCTCGCGGGTCGCCTCCATGTACGCGTAGACGCCCGGATAGCGCGCAAAATACAGATCGATATATTCCTGTGCCGCGCCACGGGCAATACCCAGCTGCTTCGCCAGGCCGAAGGCCGACATACCGTAAATAAGACCAAAATTGATTGCCTTGGCAGAGCGTCGCTGCTCATTGCTTACCGCTGCCGGCGGCACCCCGAACACCTCGGCAGCAGTTGCCCGGTGCACATCCTCACCGGCGGAAAAGGCGCTTAGCAGGCCGACATCCGAGGACAGGTGCGCCATGATGCGTAATTCGATTTGCGAATAATCAGCCGCCAGCAACAGCCGGTCAGGACCGGCAACAAAGGCCTGGCGAATGCGCCGACCCTCCTCGGTACGCACCGGAATATTCTGCAGATTCGGGTCCGATGACGATAGCCGTCCGGTCGCCGCCACCGCCTGATGATAGGAGGTATGCACCCGACCGGTAGCAACACAAACCTGCAGCGGCAACTTGTCGGTATAGGTCGACTTGAGTTTACTGAGCGAGCGGTGCTCAAGAATCAACCGTGGTAACGGGTAATCCAGCGCCAGCTCCTGCAACACCGATTCGGCCGTCGAAGGTGCGCCCTTCGGCGTCTTCGCCAGCACCGGCAACTGCAACTTCTCGAACAGCAGTTGCTGGATTTGCTTGGGTGAACCGAGGTTGAACGGCTGTCCTGCCTCGCGCTGCGCTTCCTGCTCCAGCTCATTGATGCGCCCGGCAAGCTCCCCGCTTTGTTGTTCCAGCATAGCAGTATCAATAGCGACGCCGGTCTGCTCCATATCGGAAAGCACGGTCACCAGCGGCATTTCAATGTCCGTAAACACCTTCTCCAGCTCCGCCACTGCACTGAGTTTCGGCCACATGGACTGGTGCAGACGCAGCGTGACTTCAGCATCTTCAGCGGCGTACGGTGCTGCCGTTTCCAGCGGCACCTCGTTGAATGTCAGTTGCTTTGCGCCCTTGCCGGCCACGTCCTGGTACTTGATGGTGGTGTGATTGAGATAGCGCAACGCCACCGCATCCATGTTGTGGCGGGTCGCGGTACTCTCCAGCACATAGGATTCCAGCATGGTGTCATAAGCGATACCGGCTAACTTAATATCATGATTGTTAAGTACATTTCTATCATACTTAATGTTATGACCAATTATAGAGTTGTCTTTATTTTCAAGCACAGGCCGTAATCGGGCCAGCACGCTGTCGCGATCCAGCTGCTGCGGCGCGCCCGGGTAATCATGCGCCAGTGGCACATAGGCCGCCTCTCCGGCCTCGACCGCAAACGACACACCAACGATGCGTGCCGCCATGTAATCGAGGCTGGTGGTCTCGGTATCAAAGGCAAACACCCCGGCAGACTGCAAACGCTGCAACCAGTCATCCAGCTGCGCCTCGGTCAACACGGTTTCATAGACCGCAGCGGCCTCGCTGGCAGCCGACCCACCGCTGTCGGCCGCTGCAGCGTCGCCCTCCAGCTCTTCCAGCAACCTGGAAAAATCCAGTTGCGTATACAACTCGCGCAGACGCGCCGTATCCTGCGCCTGCACCTGTAAATCCTGCGGCGCTGATTCCAGTTCCAGGTCACAGCGTATCGTGGTCAGCTCGCGTGACAGCGGCAACATCTCCAGGGAGGCACGCAAACTCTCCCCGACCTTGCCCTTGACCTCGTGCGCATATTCCATCACCACATCCAGCGAGCCGTACTGCGTCAGCCATTTGGCCGCCGTCTTCGGACCCACCTTGGGCACACCGGGTATGTTGTCGGAGGTATCACCCGTCAATGCAAGGAAATCAATGATTTGCGTCGGATAAACACCAAATTTTTCGAGTACGCCGTTACTGTCCAGCTCGGTTCTCGACATGGTATTTACCAGTGTCACGTGCTCATCCACCAGCTGCGCCATGTCCTTGTCACCGGTGGAAATAACGGTGTCCATGCCATTAGCCGATGCCTGTCGGGCGAGTGTGCCAATGACATCGTCTGCCTCTACCCCGCTGACCTGTAGCAATGGCAAGCCCATCGCCCGCACCAGTGCAAACAACGGCTCTACCTGCACCGCCAGCTCCTCCGGCATGGAGGGTCGGTTGGCCTTGTACTCGCTATACATCTCATGGCGAAAGGTCTTGCCACGTGCATCAAAGACCACCGCCATGTATTGCGGATCGTAATCCGTCATCAGGCTGCGCAGCATATTGACGACACCAAGCGCCGCACCGGTCGGCTCGCCGCTGGCATTCGTCAGCAGTTGCAGATTGGGAACATGGAAGGCGCGGTACAGATAGGATGACCCGTCGACCAGCAGGAGGGGTCTGGATTGTTTTGCAGACATGATCAGGAACGTGTACCCGGAGTTTGTGATTATTGCCGAACTGCCGTAACCGGCTTTGCGTCATGGTATCATTATTGTCGAGCCAGGCTTAGCGGCAGCTGCAACACGCGACAATTGCCCGCAAAACCCCGGAACAACATGAGAATCAGGATATTACAACATGCTTAATCGTCTTGCCCTGCTGCTGCTGGTCACTGCATTACCGGTTCATGCAGTACCGCCACCGGACCTTGAACCGCTGCCCGAGTTACCGCCGCCAGCGGTTGAGGCGCCGCCGGCACCCACCGGACTGGCAGATGAAGACCTCGAACCGGAGGTAAAGATTATCAAGCGTGACAATGCCGTTATCCACGAATACCGCAGCGGCGGCCGGCTCTACATGGTCAAGGTGATACCGACACGTGGCTACCCCTACTACCTGTACGATGCAGACGGTAACGGCTCGCTGGAATCCCGGCAGGACCGGCTGGAGCCGGTGATCCCCCGCTGGGTAATACACAGCTGGTAATCCTGACTGTCGCCTTCTGAATTTCCGCATGTCCGCAAGGACACGAGCCACATGGTCGCACGACTGCAAACCCTCGCTATTTTACTGGATCGCCTGGCCGATAAAACCGGGCACATCATCGCCTGGCTGACACTCGCCATGGTGTTCATCACCTTCGCCGTGGTGGTATTGCGCAAACTGTTCGAAACCGGCTCCATTGCGCTGCAGGAATCAGTTAGCTACCTGCATGCCGCCGTTTTTATGCTGGCGACTGCCTATACCCTGAAGCAAGACGGCCATGTACGCGTCGATATCTTTTATCAAAAGTATTCTGCACGCACGCGTGCCTGGGTAGACCTGCTGGGGACCCTGTTGCTGCTGTTTCCGGTGTGCCTGTATATCTTCTTCTCCAGCCTGGAATACGTGTCTGCCTCCTGGTCGATGCTGGAAGGTTCACGTGAGGCTGGCGGACTGGATGGGGTGTTCCTGCTGAAAACAGCCATTCCGGTGATGGCAATACTGCTGCTGTTGCAAGGCTGCTCCATCATCCTGCACAAACTGCTGCTGCTTGCGGGTCACCCGGTTGCCGGGGATCCGGGAAGCAATCCGCACCGGGAAGACTAGCCATGGCAGAGATATTTCCCCTGCTGCTGTTTCTCGCGGTCTGCCTGGTATTGATGGCGGGCTATCCGGTGGCGTTTTCGCTGGCCGGCACGGCGCTGGCCTTTGCCTTCATCGGCGAGCTCAGCGGCCATTTCGACAGCGC
>CAJQPV010000260.1 GCA_905480305.1 uncultured Gammaproteobacteria bacterium
AACAGTACTCCACTGGCTTGTTTGTTGGAGAGATAGAGAGAACATTTGATGCCCCTTCCTTGTCATTTCATGTTTCCGCGAAAGTATACAGGGTATGCATGCCGTCGCTAACTGCAGCGTTTGTGTCCGAATTTATAATCATATGCTGGTCTTGTCTGTTCCGATGAAAATCCCCATAGCGGACCTGGAACGCCTCATCGGCTTTTCAAACGAATTTCAAATAACTGCCGGGTTAATTCATCGTGCCGGACGATAACAATGACACTCGTATCGCTCGTCCCGACTCAAAGCCGAAGCAAGGTTTAGGATGATGTCTCGTTGAAGCTGGCCTTCGTGTTTACTCACGACGTTGCCCGGAACGAGCACAGCCGGGGAGCAGGGAAAATCGGCGGGGGGATGTTTCTACGGGAACGTCAGCAGGTTCATCTCCTCTGTCTTTCACAATCATGGCTTCATTGACCGCCGCCGTGCAGGGATTTCTCACGCCCGATCCGGTTTGCGTGAAGGTGAAAATCAGGTAGCCCGGGTTGATCAGGCCGGTCAGCAGCCGGCCGGTGGTGGACAGCAGTCGGCCGCGCGGCAGGACGGTCACGGCAACCTTCGGTGCAGCCATCGTGCCGGTAACACGCACCGGGCTGGTCAGACTTACCAGGCTGGTCCGCTTGGGCCGGGGGGCAATCACCAGGTTAAGTTTCTCGTTCTCCAGATTCAGGGTCCCGGCCGCGCCAATGGTGATCCGCCGCGTATCGACCAGCACACTATCGGTTCTGGCCAGACCATCCTCGATAGTGAAACGGGCGACCATGCAGTTGATGTCAGTCACGTCCTCCCGGCGCCATTCCCGGGATAGCATGGTGGTCACCAGGTCGGAGCCCCAGAGGTCGAGCCAGCGGCTGCCGAGGCGTCCCTGCTGGCCGACAATGACGAGTTGCCCGTCGGCATCGCCAAGGAATTCATGGCGGGTGCGTCCCTCCCCAGACAGGCGCAAGCTGATATCGAGCGTGCCTTCAACGGTCCTGGCAAACCTGGCCTGTTTTAGAAGGACGCCGTAATTAAGCTGACGGGCGATCCATTGCCAGGCAATCCGGGGGGGATCCTGCGAGGCATCGATGGTGACATCGGATTCGATCAGGGCGCCTTCCCAGCCACGAACGCGGAAGGGGTCGATCCGGAACACGCCGTCCTGCAACGTGGCCGTGAAGTGGATATCGCCCAGATCCCCGGCCGCTGTGCGAAGGCGCGTGGCCTTGAAGTGAAGCTCAGCATCAACCTCCCGCATGCGCTCGACGGGCAGGTTGTAGTCCGGGATCACGCGGCGGTCCGTCTCGGGAGTCACCTTCGGTTCACTGACGGGCAGGAGTTCCCGGAGATAGATCTGCTCCGAGAAGAAATTTGCGACCAGTCTCGGGCGCTGTTCTCCCGGGTAGACACTGATATCACCGCCGATATCGCTCTGCCCTGTGGAGATCTTCAGTTGATCGAAGACGGTGCGATCGGGCAGGTCGGCAAAGTGACCGGTCAGTGAGTAGACTCCCTCGAGTGGCAACACGAAGTTGAACAGTGGCAGCAGGGTTTCGATCTCGTCGCCCTGTAGCGCGAAGCGGATATCAAATCCCCTGGCCGCGAACGGCCGGTCGACACGACCGCTCGCCTGCAGTTGGATGTCGCCGCCCCTGATATCCAGCGCAAGGTCCTGCCAGGGCCCCTCGGGTCGTTGCAGCAGTTCTGCCAGGGGGGCAGCCTGCAGGCTGACCTCGACCGGCGTGTCCCCGAGCCTGGCGCTGGCACTGAGCTCTAATGCCTTGCCCGGCAGGGCGACGGCCTCAACTCTGGCGAGTTCCAGGTTCACTTGGTGTCCCATCAGGGCAAGCTCGTGTCGCAGCTTTCCAGCCGGTGCCTTTGCCCGTAAGGAAAGATCGGCGCGCTGTACCAGTTGTCGGACACTGATGCCGTTCCTTCCCAGTGCAGCCAGGCGCTCACCCCAGGGCAGTTCTGCCTGCGCATCAAGCTGTACATCCTCGATGGTTGCCCGGACCGGCGCCAGTACCAGACGTTGTCTGCCGGCCTTTGCTGTGAGCAGTATGTCCTGCACCGGCTTTGCCAGGCCCTCGATCCGCCGAATCCCGAGCATGACGTCCAGGTCGATAGCCGCGAGCCCATTGAGATCAAGTGGCCGATCCAGCCCGTCGACGTCTGTAGGTTGTGCGGCATACTCCGGCACAAACTTATCGAGATTGATCAGGCCGGCATCGAGGTTTGCCAACAGCTTGGGATGCAGTCCGCCCTGGTGGAGAACTATGCGGCCCCCGATATCGCTTCCGGCGAGCGTGACCTTCAAGGCATCGAACACGTGACGGTCCGGCCGGTCGGCATAGTGGCCGGCGAGCGACCAGGGACCTTGCAGCGGCAGTAGCACATTGATATCGGGGCCGCCCAGTGTATAGCTGATATCAAATCCCCCGGCCTCCAGGGGCCGGGCCACGCTGCCACGTGCATCGAGGCGGATAGCATCACCCCGCACTTCGAGGGCCAGATCCTGCCACGGACCGGCGGGACGCTTTGCCAGGGCGGTAAGCGGTTCGCCCTGCAGGGTCACGGTGTGTGGCTTGCCGTTGAGCGCAGCCACCCCGCGGACTGTGAGTGCGCTGCCCGGCCGGGCGCTTGCTCGCACCGAGGTGAGTACCAGATCCAGCGGGTCGCCCATGAGGTCCGTGGTATGACTCAATATAGAGTCCGATGCTTCTGCCTGGACCTCCAGTTCGGCATGTTGCAGCAGGGTTTCCAGGCCGACAGGTTCAGGGGCCAGGGCCAACAGGCTGTCTCCCCAGGGTAGTGTGGCATTGGCCGTGATGTGTGTGTCATCCCCGGTTGCGTTGCCGAGCGTCAGCCCGAACTGCTGCTGATCGGCGTGCGCTGTCAAGACGATGTCATGGAGGATTGTGTCCGCCGCGGTGAACTGCTGAACCCGGATGTCGATATCCAGGTCAGTGCCTGCCAGGGCACCGATATCCGGCAGCGGATTGTCAGGTAATGTGTCTGCCTCGCCGGTGTCGGGTGTCTGTGGATGGTCGATCTCCATATCACCGGCAGACAGCTGTTGCGATTCGAGTCGCATCCGGAGCGCGGGCCGGGGATCCGTCAGCTCCCAGCGCAGTCTGCCCTGCAGGTCGCTGGAACCCATATGGCCCGTGATGTCGTCGAGCTCGATAAATTCGTCGAGGTTCAACCGGATGTTCGCGCCCAGTGCAACCGGTTCTGCCTCGGGCAGCGGGTAACCGGATACGGTCTCGAGATCGTCCAGGTGCCGGCCCTTCAGGTCCAGCCGGTACTCGCCGTGGCGCCAGTCGGTCGGCTGCGCGATGCGGCCATCGACCTGCAGGGACAGGTCCCCGATCGTGCCGCTCAGGGTGAGCTGCCAGGGACCGTCCGGCTGATCGTTGTCCTGCGCTTCGCCACGCAGGGCGAGCATTACGGGTATTGCATTCACAGCCGTGTGTACCTCCAGCTCGACTGGCTGGCCCGGGACCTTGCGTGCCGTTACCCGCGCCATGCGCAGGCGTTTCACCGGCCCGTCCGGAGCCGCGTAGGCAATCATGGCATCATGCAGTGACAGGTGCTCGATGGCCGGCAGTGCCGCGGTCTCGCCGCTGCTGGCAAAGGTGAAATTATTGGCGCCAGCGGCGGTCCTCTCGAGCAACAGGTCAACACCGTGGAATTCGAGTGATACGACCTCGAGGTCTCCCCGCAGCAGCGGCAGCAGGCTGACGCGGATGTCGAACTTGTCCACCGTGGCCAGGAATGGCCGGCTGGCCCAGTCCGGATTGGTGATCTTCAGGCCGTTGACAACGAAGCGGGGTGCCAGCGATGGCTCTAGACGCAGTGGACCCTGGAGAACAACGTCACGGCCGAATGCCGTCGAGACATGCTGCTCGATCCGGTCGCGGTACAGATTGACATCGACGAAAAAGAGTAATGCGACCAGCAGGACGCACACTGCGCTGATGCCGGCGACCAGCCAGAGCAGCAGTTTTACAGGCGCACGCACGCGGCTATCACGTCTCGACTCAAGACCGACGCATGTCCGGCAGCGAACATTACGACGGACAATGCATAGGCAGTAAATTTTGTTTGATTCATACCGAGTTCCTCTCGAACACGATGTAGAAGTTTCCAGGTATTTTCTATTCAGTGATAATCCAACTTACAAGGCTACTGCCCCAGCACCTCCAGCAATACTTCACCAGCCGCCCCAGAGGGTGGGCGCGTTCCGACAGCAGTGGCCAGTGTTATCGCTACATCTACAGTATGAACCCGGCGCGAAACCTTCTGCGGCTTGATCCCATTCCCGGCGAAGATGATTGGCACATAGGTGTCATAGCGCCAGGGTGAACCATGTACGACCGCCACAGACAGCCCATCCAGATCGTTGATGAACCAGCCGGGGTTGAACACCACATAGATATTGCCCGATCGAGCTGCGTTGTAGTTGTTCAGGACCGCTCGCATAAGCAGATTGTCGGGGACCGTCCCACGCGCCAGCGAGGTGCTCGGGATCGCATAAGACACCCCGGGGAAGGCGACGAGCTCTTTGGCAATCATGGTCTCCAGGGCAGCCAGGTCGATCCGGGGGTTCTTGAGGATGTCGTTGGTCAGGTAGAGATAGGGGTGATCGTAGCCCTGGATCAACGGCCCTTCGATGCCGAACTTGCTCTTGATCCGCGCGACCACCGGGGCCTTATCCCATTCGTCGGGCGAGACGTAGCCGGCCGGGATGTCGATGCTTTTCAGATATTCCGGAGCCTCGGGTCCACCATGGTCAGCGGAGAGTACGATCAACGTGTTCTC
>CAJQPV010000261.1 GCA_905480305.1 uncultured Gammaproteobacteria bacterium
CACCCGGACAGGCAGATTCGCCTGCAACAGGCGAAAGCGTTGATTGGTTTTTAACCAGAATATCCACAGGCTTTCAAAGTAACTGCCGAGGCGACGCTGGCTGGCAGTCTCCAGCCATTGCAGCAGGTCTGCCGGATTACGGTCCAGTGCCTTCAACACCGGAAGGTATTCAGCATAACGTCGCTGAAACCAGGCGTTATCCAGCCAGCGAGTTTGCTGATCATCCGGTGCCAGCAGGGGTGCGGAGCCAATCGCCCACGCCAGGTCACGCAGCTGTCTGTTTTTGAAAGGGAGTTCTGCTTCCACGTGAAGTGCATGGCCGTCATGCCTGCAGGCAGGCAAATGCAGGCGTTACCCGCCTGGCTGCAAAACCTCGGTAAATCCGAAACGGCGCATATCCGACATCTGCTGCGGGTAGAGAATACCGTCAAGATGGTCACACTCATGCTGCACCACGCGCGCATGAAAATGCTGCGCCTCGCGTTCAATCGGTTTGCCAAACGGGTCATACCCGCTATAGCGGATGTGTGTATAACGCGACACCACACCCATTAACCCGGGCACGCTGAGACAGCCTTCCCAACCATCCTCACGTTCCTCGGCAAGCACCTCGATAAGCGGGTTAATCAATACAGTTTGCGGTACCGGTTCGGCGTCCGGATAGCGTTCATTTTCATCAAAACCAAACACCACGACGCGCAGACCCACAGCTATTTGCGGCGCAGCCAGTCCGGCGCCATCCTCAGCACGCATGGTATCCATCAGATCTTTTACCAGCTGATGCAATTCCGGGGTATCAAAATTGCTAACCGCTGCAGATATCTCCAAAAGACGTGGATCACCCATGCGTAATACAGCTTTTATTGCCACGCTACAGTCTCCGTCATAATTACTCCCGCTTGTTGCCAAACGCATTGTAGATACTGGTGCGATTCAGTTGCGGCGACTGCAAGCACTGGCCGGGAGAGTTATTGGCCCTGCCTAGTCGTCATCATCAAGCGCGCTATCAGCACCCGCGTTACCCGCCCTGGCAGACGGCTTGCCACCACTTGCGGCATCTCCCTGCCCTGGTACTGCTGCCGACGGCTTGCTGGCCACGTCACTCTTGACCTGCAGCGCATTGATCACATGTATATCCTGTTGCGGGAACGGGATGGAAACACCCTTCTGGTCAAAACGTTCTTTCACGGTACGCGTCACATCCCAAAATACATCCCAGTAGTCTTCGGTCTTCACCCAGGGGCGGCAGATGAAATTCACTGACGAGTCCGCCAGCTCATGTACCCGGACAACCGGTTCAGGGTCCTTCAACACCAGGGGATGCTCACTGACAACCTGCTCCATGATGCCCTGCGCCTTCTCGATGTCATCGCCATAACCGATACCAAAAATCAGGTCCACCCGGCGGCTGTCGGTACCCGTCACGTTGGTAATCGAATCACTCCAGATATTGTTGTTGGGAATAATGACCGCCTTGTTATCCGGCGTGTGAATCAGCACAGACAACAGGTTCATCGACTTGACCTTGCCAAGCACACCGCCGATCTCGACTATGTCGCCAACATCAAACGGCTTGAACACCATAATCAGGATGCCACTGGCAAAGTTACCCAGTGAATCCTGCAGTGCAAAGGCGATCACGAAACCGGCCGCGCCGATAATCGCCAGTAGCGGACCGATATTCACTTCCAGTGCCGCCAGCCCGATAATGATACCAATCGCCAGCACCAGGCGCCGCGAGGTAACCACCAGGAAATCACCGAGCAGCTGCGAAGTCTGCCTGGAACCCGACATCACCCGCTCGATCGCCTTGCCAACAACGCGCGCCAGCAACATGGCTATCAGCACAATGGCAATAAACAGGCTGATATTCTTGACCCAGCGCAGGCCGCCTTCCTCGGAAAGCAGCCAGCCGGTAAGGGTGGCCCAGGTCGCGCTGACGTCGGTCACATCAACCTCGATTCCTGCCACAGCCGTCACATACTGACGGTACTCCTCGACTTCCTCAACCTTGCCGCCTTTCGTCTCGAATGCATCGATCGCCAGGTTGGTGCGATCGATCAAGCTGGTCTGTTCACCGCGCAGATCCCCAAGGTATGCCAACAGGTTATCCCGATCACGATTTCTTTTCGCCACTTCAGCATCAATTTTCTCCCGGGTAGCGTCTGTTTCAGTCGCTGACGCCTCATCTTCAGCATCGGCAGCTGCTGCCGCAGCCGGCTGTTCTGCAACCTCCTGTTCACCCAGTGCTTCCTGCCTGGCTTTCTTTGCCGCGGCTTTCTCTGCTGCCAGCTTTGCGGCAAGGGCAGTCACACTGATTGTTTCTGCATTGCCTGTTACTCTTTCGACAGCCTCACGTGCCGCTGCCACTGCCTCTTTAACCGCCTGCTCGGCTTCGAGCAGCTGTTTTTTTGCCGCATCGGCAGCTCCCGGCTCAGCCACCTTGCTTTTTGCCTTATCAACCTTGTCAAGCGCCGACTCGAGTGCTTTAGCGCTGGATACTTCCCGCAGCTTGTCCTTGACGGCAATCTCGGCAGTGCTGATTTCCTTGACCTTGGCTTCCAGCAAGCCCAGCCAGGCATCCGCTTCTAGCTTGAGTTCAGCTCGTTGCAATGGCTTCAGTTTCAGGCCCAGATCATCCTTCGGTATTTCAGGGTCCGCCGTGGTCACTGCCTTGTCTGCAGACACAACGGTGGCGGGCAGCACTATCGTCAATGCCAAAAGAATCAACGCAGAACGCAATATCTTGTTCATCCAGATCTCCTTGAATAACTGGCAGGCAATAGTTGCCTGCGGGCAGCCGCTTGCGGCCTGTAAATACCGTCGTCACGTAACAGTAAGCGATTATAGTGAATGCCGT
>CAJQPV010000262.1 GCA_905480305.1 uncultured Gammaproteobacteria bacterium
TGCAGCAGCTGTTTCTGACCCGGCCATGAAAGCAAAATATGAACAGCTCGCCATCGATATCGACCGGGTTTACCAGGGCGTACCGTTGCCGCAAAAGTTACGGGAAACGGCCAAAGTATTTTCCGGAGGTCCATGGTTGCAGGAGATCTTGCGAGACTCTGCTGCAGAACTGGAAAAAGACCCGGCAGCCAGTAATCGTTACCAGGTGACGGCGCATCTACTGGCGAATTTGCGTGATGCCCTGCCCCGAATCAAAAGCGCGTCAGCACGCTTGCGGGTGATTGACCTTGGTCTTGATGTAGAAACAGAAAATTTCAGCGCCAGTTCCGAATTGCGTGAACAGCTGGCGACGGCAAGCCGGCATCAGCATATTGTCTGGTTGGGGGCAGCCGTCGACGCGGCATACGGTACCGGCGCAATTAACGCGCGTGCCCGGAAAGAACTGCAAAAGTCGCTGGCGGGTATTGAGGCAAACAGCATCTCGCTAGCCGATTATATGGATACGCTGGGTTATTTAGCACGGGTACCCGGCTGGGGGACCCAGGGCCTGCGGTTCCAGTTTTTTGATTCCATGCAGAAGCTGGCCGAGATTGAACCGCAAGCGCTGTTGTTCATTCAGGACCAGTTACGCGGCAGTCCTCTACTGTTTTATTCACAGGTGCTTGATGATTTGCTGCAGGATGCAAACCGACTCGCCGGTGTGCAGTACAAATTATTTGATCAGAATATAGGTGTGGGTTTTCGGGCACTGAATCCCGGGCTGGCCCGGGGTGTACTGTATGCCAGCCCGGATTTTTCAGACATAGGAAACTTTGACCCACACGGTATCTATCTGTTGCCGGAAACTGTTTCAGAATTACCACCGGTAGCTGGCATCATGACGGCCGGCGAAGGTAATCCATTGTCACATGTGCAATTACTGGCACGTAATCTCGGCATTCCCAACGTCGGTGTCGATGAAGGATTGATTCCGACCTTGAAGAATCATGACGGTGAAAAAGTCGTTATGGCCGTCAGTCCGTCCGGGCTGGTGGAGCTTAGCCGTGACGGCGCTGAGTGGGATAAGGTCTTTGGTGAAGAAAACAAGAACCAGGGCGCCGCAATTAACCCGGACCTGGAAAAGCTCGATTTATCAGTGCAGTCTTTCTTGTTACTGGATGACCTGCGTGCCAGCGACTCCGGCAGGACCGTCGGCCCCAAGGCTGCCAAGCTCGGTGAGTTACGCCATCATTACCCCGGGGCAGTTGCAAAAGGCGTGGCCATCCCGTTTGGCGTCTTCAAGGCAACCGTGCTCGACAAGCCATACAAGAACAGCGGCAAGACAGTGTTTGAATGGATGGTTGCTGAGTACGATCACATCCAGGGCATGCCGGTTGATTCTGCCGAGCGCAACGACTATACCAACCGCTTCAGGGAAGAGCTGTATAACCTGATTGCAGATTCAAAGCTGGACGATACGTTTCGCAAACAGCTGCGGGAAACCATGGCGCAGGCCTTTGGCCCCGGGGATAGCTACGGTGTTTTTGTCCGCTCCGACACCAATGTTGAGGACCTCGCCGGGTTTACCGGTGCCGGTCTGAATCTGACGCTGCCGAACGTGGTCGGTGTGGATAATGTCATTAATGATATCCCGAAGGTCTGGGCGTCACCTTTTACAGCACGTGCCTTTGCCTGGCGCCAGTCACATATGTCTCAACCGGAGCATGTCTACCCTGCAGTACTGTTGTTACGCTCGGTCCCGAATGACAAATCGGGTGTCATGGTGACGCAGGATATTGACACCGGTGACAAGGCTGTACTGTCTGTCGCTATTAATGAAGGTGTTGGTGGTGCGGTTGACGGCCAGTCGGCTGAATCCATCCGCATTGACACCCGCGACGGATCGGTACGCGTGCTGGCAATGGCGACAGCGCCCTGGCGACGTAACCCGAATCCTGCCGGTGGTGTTGACAAATTACCTGTCAGCGGCAGCGATACTGTGTTGCAACCAGACGAAATCAGGCAACTAATAACCTTTGCCAAAGAACTGCCCGACAAATTTCCACCTATCACCGATGACGACGGGAACCTGGCACCGGCTGATATTGAGTTCGGCTTTCTGGATGGCAAGCTTCACCTGTTCCAGTTACGTCCCTTTCTGGAAAGTCGACATGCTCGCGGCAGCAGCTATCTGAATAAAATGGATCAGTCGCTCGAAGGTAATATGAATAACACGATTAATATGCAAGAGGCTCCGAAATGAACAGACCTGCAGTTTTTTTTATCCTGACATTATTCCTGCCGCTGCTGGCAGTTGCTTATCCACTGGATGGCTATCAGGACACCGGTATCCGTCGCGTCGAGGGTGCCCGACTTGCCAATGAAGGCGTCATTCCCGGCCGCAAACAGCCGGCAGGTGCCCTGCTCTCAACATCTGAAGTGGATTTGCGTTTACTTAACTACCGGAATATGGATTTGCCGGCGCCGGATCCTGCATTCAGCAGGCAACTGGTAAAAATGTTGGGTAGCAGCGCTGATAATTACGGCATCGCTGTGCTGGATATCAGCGACCCTGCGAATCCGGTTTATGGCGAGCATCGTGGTGATTATCGGCAAAATACCGGCAGCGTTGGTAAAATCATTGTGGCACTGGGACTGTTCCAGGCGCTGGCCGATGCCTGGCCGGACGACCTCGACAAACGCCGGGGAATCCTGAAGAACACCATTGTCACGGCGGACGATTTCAGTGTATCGGACCACCATAAAATTCGTGTCTTTAATGTGGAGACCAGAACACTGGCACGACACACAATGCCAGTCGGGCAACAGGGTTCCCTGTGGGAGTACCTGGACTGGACGTTGTCGGTAAGCTCAAATTCTGCGGCTGCAATGACCATGCGTGAGGCAATGCTGTTAAAGCAGTATGGCAAGAGTTATCCGCCGTCAGAGGCAGAGATACAGCGCTTTTTCAAAGATACACCGAAGCAGGAACTGACCGACCTGTTTCAGCGAACCTTTTTTGATCCGATTACGCGCAATGGTCTGGATATAGAAAAGATCAGACAGGGCAGTTTCTTCACGCGCACCGGCAAAAAGAAAGTGAATGGTGGTGGTAACAGTTATGGTACAGCCCGTGAACTGGTAAAGCTGACACTGCGTATGGAGCAAGGCCGTTTGGTTGACGAGTTTTCCAGTCGTGAGCTGAAACGCCTGTTGTATATGACTGAACGCAGGATCCGCTACGCGTCTGCGCCGGCACTCAGGGACTCGGCTGTCTATTTCAAATCCGGCTCCCTCTACAGTTGCATGGAAGAAGAAGGTTTCAATTGTGGCAAGTACATGGGCAACAAAAGGAACTATATGAATTCACTCGCCATTATTGAGAACACCAGTAACGGCTATCAGCTGAATTATATTGCCGGGCTGATTTCCAATGTCCTGAGAGTGAATTCTGCTGTAGAACATCAAACCTTCGGTATGCGCATTCATAGAATGATCGAGAAGGCACATCCCCCTGGAGAAGTCCGCAAATCTGCTCCGCTGCTGCCCATACCGCCACGCTAGGGAAAGCCTGAACGCAGGGTCGCCATGATTTTCACCAGCTCATGAGTTGCCGGAACGTACCACCGACTTCAGTTCATTGACGATGTCACCGAGGGTACGTGTGCTTCTGCTCCCTTGCGGGGCCTCACCGAGGTGTTTTAGCAGATCGTTGTACAGGTAGCCCGGCAGAACATTCTCCAGGTACTCGAGGGCAGTGCCGCGCAGGTTCAGGTCCTTGCTGAACGCAGCCTGCATCGACAGGCGCACGGCATCCGGATCGAGTGTCAGTGCCAGCAAGGTAAATACATGCTCAAGTCCGCGATTGAATTCTGGATTAACATCTTCCTCGTCAGTGGCGTAATCCATTTTCAGTTCCATATCACGGCCTTCCCAATCCTCCGGGCTGGCTTGTAACTCGTTACTGATTGCGTCATAGACCTGCTGCCGGGGAATGACGATATGCGGGTTCCTCTGCCGCATGCGTACAAGTACCCGGGCGCAGCTGTAGCGGACATTAAATGTCTCGTCAACCATACCCAGTAGCAGCCCGGCAATTGACCTCGGACTGTGGCTCGCTTCCAGCACTCCGGGCAGACGCTGGCGTACCAGTAACGGCAGGTCGGGATTAAGCAATGCGTCAGTTAGTTGCCCCGGTATGCGGGTAACCAGCCAGCGCAATTCAGAACGTGCTTCCAGGGTCATTTCGTTGTTTGAGAGTAACGGGATCATGTAATGCGCCACGCTGACATCCAGGTCGGGATTACCCAGGGCGCGACGAATGCGACGCGTATCACCCGAGGTCAGGTCGCTGATTATGAGTGCAACCCGGCCTGCCTCATCTGTAATGCTTATATCTTGATCGATATCTTCATCGGTATCTTCCTCACCGTCAGGATGTGCAAGCGCCTCGATTTTCGACTGCAGGAATTCACGCTCGCTATAGGCGCTGCTTTCTGCAAGGATTTCCTGGGTGGTGGCATCCACGATATCGTCTTCATCGATACGAACGACCCCCTTGCGCAGGCTTCTTGCAAGCTGATTGATATAGCCTCGATTCAGACGAACCACTACATACAGCGCGAGCGAGGCTACAACGACTGCGCACGTGGCAACTACGGCTGTTGGCAGATTGGGTGCAATGAACAGTAGCAGTAGCAGCAATCCGCTACCGATGAGGTCGCCGAGGCGGTCGCTGGCAACGTCAATAATGGTTTTCGTAGGGCGTTTTTTGTGTGGCGGTAGCGGTGTATAGAGAAGTTCAAACGCAGACCGGAAAAGGGAATTGGTAAAAATGGCCTGGCCACCACGCAATGTCACCATGGTCCACAGATGTGTAAAGGCCACACCTACAACACCAAAAATGGCAATCGTGAAAGGTAAAATTGCTATGGTCATGCCTATTCCATAGCGTTGCAGGATGCGGCGCCCCAGCAGGCTCTGCAGAATAAAACCAAGCACACCGATAGAAGCATAAAATGATCCGAAAAAAGCGACCAGGGATTCGCTGTCCTTGAAATGAGCTGATGCTTCAGACTTGAATGCATAATCGACCAGCGCTGCCATAACGGCAACCAGCACCATCAGTGCAGCCATCCACTGCAGGTAATGCGTCTGGGATATAACAGTGAAGGCGGACCGCGTTCTCACCGCGTTATCGATTGGTATGGTACGAGTAGGTGCGCCGATACAACGAACCGTTATCATGCAGATAAAATGCAGGCCGCTGAGGAACAGTAGTACGGCGCGTACATCCATGGACTTGGCAACCTCGGAAGCCAGCACGCCACCGATCACGCCACCCAGCGCAGCGGCGGCTGCTATGCGTGCAACACGTTGCTTGGCAGAGTGCGGGTCAAAGCGTTCGTTGATAATAGACCAGAATCCGCTAATCAGGATCGCGCCAAAAACTGCCATGTGTAAATACAGGGCGATGGAGGTTATGCCTGGCCGGTAATCAAGCAGAAACCATTCCCCTATATATAACAGTGAACTCAACCCGAAGACGACAGGAATTAATTTGATAGGGCTGATAACAGATAGCAGTCTGGACATAAGCAGCACGCCCGCTATGGAAGCGATGGCGGCAGCAATCACGACCTTGGGCAGATTAGTGACGTCAAAGTTGGAAAGAAACAAGGCATCACGCGTTGCCTTGCCCGCGACCTGTTGTGCAATCATGGTGGTTGCGGCAATCAGTGCAAAGGCCAGTGCTATGGCGTCGGTACGGCTGCTGTTATTCATGAGACATGGGTGTACTTATTATGTCCTGAAAGACTCAAGCAATTTAACGCGCTGCCGCTAAACCTGCATGGAACCGACGCCAGAATTATGGGCTTCCGGAGATAAATAATTGACATCTTTGATGAGTTAAGCACTGAGTTATGGGTGCTTTTAGACTGAAAATAGTTTCTGATTAACATTATTATCAATATATACAGTAAGATAGGAAAGTTATCCAGTTTCCACGTGTACTTTTGGTCGCTGCTTTGCTAATAGATTTAATTGATATTAATGAAGACTAATATCTTGATAACAGACTGATTTCTGATAGGATACTCCGCCATATGCGCAATTTATACCTAGTCATTTTCGCCCTCCTCGGACTTGCTGGCAGTGCCCAGGCACTGGCTGATGGTGCCGGCGGTTTTCCGTCTCTTTGGGACAGCTATGATGTCAGCCTGCAGAAGCAGCTGGAAAGCACCCTCAAAAACCTGGGGCTTGATAAAGCATCACGCAATCGCAAACTTGGCGTCACCATCGTTGATATTACTGATCTTGAAGAACCCCGTGTAGCTTCTGTCAACGGCGACAATATGCTGTATGCCGCCAGCCTCCCCAAGATCGCCATTCTCATGGGTGCGTTTGTGGAAATCGAACAGGGTAATATGGAACTCGATAATGACACGCGTGATTCACTGACACGCATGATTCGTAACTCTTCAAATACTGATGCAACCCGTATGCTGAATCACGTCGGCAAGGATCGACTGCTGGAAATATTACAGTCGGATTTGTACCACATGTATGACCCGGCAGTGAATGGCGGACTATGGGTGGGCAAGGAATACGGAAGGTCATCAGCCTACAAGCGCGACCCGTTGCACAATCTTTCGCATGGCGCGACTCCGATGCAGGCTGCTCGTTTTTACTACCTGCTGGAAACCGGTCAACTCTGTAACCCGAAGCTGACTGCAGAGATGAAGGGAATGCTCGGTAACCCCGGCATTAATCACAAATTCGTTAAGGGTCTTTCCGGTTTTCCTGATGCAAAGGTCTATCGTAAATCAGGCTCCTGGAAAAAATGGCATGCAGACAGCGCTATCGTCGAAGCAAG
>CAJQPV010000263.1 GCA_905480305.1 uncultured Gammaproteobacteria bacterium
GGCATGGTTAATACCCACGGCTCAGCCCGCAGGTCAAGCCATGCATAGGAGTATGGGCTATCGTTGTTCGGTGAAACGATGTCCGTGTCTTTCGGTGAGGACGTACCCAGATGCAACCACTTGCCGAAGCCACCGCTATAGGACTTGGACTGGGTGTCTATCGCCTGCAGGTACATAGTGCGGTAGTACATCACCAGCGGGTAGTTAAAGATGTAGGCTTCCCTGGCGATCTTCCTTGCCTCGACGGGTGTTACTTTATCCTGTGCCCAGGCATGGGTGGTGAGCAGTGTTGCGCATAACGACAGCAGTACAGACAGGAAAAGCCCGCCGGTTTTATTCTTCATAGTATTGTCTTCATGATCTGATCCTACTCCTTTGGTTGTCCATGGGGACGGAAGCCCATCCATTTGTTTCCTGTTCTGGTTGCTTCCGGGGTGTACCAGATAGGCGATGACCAGGCACGTTCCTGAAGCGTGGCCGGGATGCCTTCTGGGACAGGAAGGCCGCTGTTCACCGAATCATAGGTCGACCAGCGTGGCGTGGGAATTTCCAGCACACGTACGTAATAGACCGCCTTCTGCTTGGGATCGAAATCAGGATCGGTCCAGACCACACTCAACTGGCTGTCGCCGATGTCGTTGGTATATTTCGCGGTCTTGACGTCCACGGTGTTGCCTACCGGTGGCAGCTTGCCGGTCTTGGCATCCGTCTTGCGGTCATCGGACCAGGCGACGTCGTAGATCTTCTCGTCGGTGCGGCCCCACTTGTTGATGAAGCCCTTGACGATCTGGATGCGATCGAGGTTGCCGCTCTCGGGATCTTTCAAGGCCCAAACGACAAAGGTCGGTGCCTTGCCCGCTTTTTTCGGTAGGTCCTGGCCCATGGGCACGCCACCCTTATAGGCCTTTTTGACAAAATCCTTCTTCTCCACCAGGTTCTTTGGATAGTCCCAGCCACCGAAGAAGCGCAGGCGAATCAGGGTACCCGAGGTACCGTAGGTCTCTTTGGCCTTCATGGCATCAAAAATAGCGGTGCGCGTGTTTTCTTCAGCCCATACAGCGGTGGTACCCGCCGAGCCAAGTCGCGACGGCATGTCGCCGGCCGCATCGGGTTTGGGATTCAGACGCTTCTGCGGCGTATCTTCCAATGCACCGTGGGAACCGTGAAAGTTGAACTCCTCATTGTTGGAATAACCCGAGTGGCTGTCAGCGCCGGAGACAATGCCCATTTTGAAGGGGTTATAACCGTGTGTTCCTTCGAGGATCATCCCTTCGACCAATCCCTGACGTATGTAACCGTACCGGATCTGGCTAGGCTGACCGACGTTGATCAAATTCGGGAACATCTCAAATTCTGCGAACTCATCATTCGGTGACAACGCCGGATGAGTATCTGAGCTACCCTTGGTCTGAATAATCTCGGTGAGAGGTTCATTCTCCTGCTGGCGTCGCGCATAACGATTATCCATTGGTCCGCCAAGGAATTTGTTCGGCGAGTACATCCAGCCGTCGGAAACATTGCCATTGTGGGGGATAGCGAAGACCTCGTTGCCGGCATTGCGCTGCACCTCCATATAGGTCCACAGATCCTCCGGATAGATCGAATCGAAGGATGAGAATGGCGCCCTGGGACCGGTGTCATTGCGGAAGAACACATTGCGATGCATGTTGCGTCCGTTGGGGATTGAGGTCCACTCGAACGCGATCAAGGTGGTGAACTTGCCCGGGTCATTGTACTTGTTGGCGACCTTGATATAGTTCTGCCAGTTGTCTTTGAGCAACTCGGGAGCAGTGAATTCGGGTCTCCCCGTGCTCGTGAGGATGTCGTGGAGAATATCCCCAACCGCAGTCGGGTCGTTCTTCTGCAGCCTCTTGGCCAGGTCTGACTTGGCCAGTGGATCCTTTGGATCGATCATCCGCGGCATGACGCCGAAATATTCCGCATGATCCGTGATGGCCATGAAGTCATAGGGCGTTCCACGCTTGATCTTGTTCTTCGTCGCGATTGTATGCAGTACGACCTCTTCGCCCCGCCCGTAGCGGAAGGCATCGTCCCATGTCTGGCGGCTACCGGCCGCGAACGCATCCGGTGAGTTCTGCGTATGCAGGTGCTGTTCACCAAAGTAAACATTCTTCAGTGGGTTTGCTTTGCCGGACTCACGGCCGGGTTCGCCGATGGCGCCGCTGTCTGCTCCCATGGCGAGTCCGTTGACTGACAGTGCTGCCAGGAAAATGGTTATCAAGCGTAGTGACTCAGAGTTCCTCATATTACCCTCCATTCAGGATAGTTATTCACAGTCAGCATCAAATGCGGATGTCATATTTCTTTGTCAAAAAAAGTTATGCGGAATGGATCATGTGGCGTGATTTAATTGCGTCAACTGCAGCTGAGGAGATTTTCAGTACCGCGCAGTCAAGAGAAGTGAAAAATCCACGGCAATCCCTGCTTTCTTGATACTTTATCTGGCCTCGCAAGGCCGTCCCCATCCATGTAGAATGAGTATAGTTGTAAAGACAGGCTGGTAACTAACCATTTTGCGCCATATATAGTATTTTACAGAATGTAGAATACCCATTAACACAGATACCTTGAACTGATCCTTTTCAATGGCTGCTGTCCCACTCATCCAGACTTCGATACTACGCCCCTTCACGCGCTACCTGGAACAACTGGGTGCACCAGTGGAAAACGGTTTACACAAAGCGAAGCTGCCGGTGCTTTCGTTGGACAACCCCGCCCTCTATGTTTCCACCGCTGCTTTCTGGGACTTTGCCGGCATTATGGCGCAACGGGAAGGCATCGAGAATCTTGGCATTCTGGTTGGAGAAGCCACTGGCGCCAATTCATTAGCCCCCACATTTCGCCAACTATTGCTGACCTGCCCCACACTGCACCAGGCGCTGCTGCTAACCAGCAGAAAACTCGCAAGCAGATCATCACTCTCGTATATTGGGGTAGTCGACACAGGCGCGGATACCAGCCGCTTTTATCACCACACCAGCTTTGGCCTGCAACATCCGAGTCATTACCACATGGAATGGTTTGCGCTTTCAGCCATGGTGGAGATTGTCAGGGTATTCACCGGGCGCGACTGGCGGCCCGCAGAAATCGGACTCATATCCAGACGGGTACCCGGGCGAATGATCCAGTCTCGTTTTCCTGACACCCGCTTCGTTTATGGCCAGCCATCCAGCTACCTCAACATTGGCGCCGCCTTGCTCAGCACTCCTCCCTGTATGGATTCCGGTATGGAAGCGGTGGATGAATCGACGACACCGCTATCAACGGGCCACAGCCACCCCGCCGATGATTTCGCCGGTTCATTGAAACAACTGTTAGCCGCTTATCTTCCCGAGGGTACAGCCTCTGTCAATCTGATTGCCGACGTTGCCGGCACCAGTACCCGCACGCTGCAGAGACAGCTGCGCGCAGCCGGTCTCAACTACAGGGAACTGCTTGAACAGGTCAGGTACGACAGGGCTATACGCCTGCTTGCAAACCCGGATAACACAATTATCGATATCGCCTCGCAATTAGGCTATTCCGAACCCACCCACTTCACGCGTGCCTTTCGGCGCATGGCTGGCGTCAGTCCGCGAATGTACAAACAGCAACTGACGACATAAACAGCACATGAAACGCCGCGACTTTCTTCACGCAGCCAGCCTCGCTGCGCTCGTCACAACACCGGCAATCGCTGACAAAACAGCGATCCGGCGCGGAGCAAAAATTCGTTGGAAAATGGTGACTGCCTGGCCCAAAAACCTGCCCGGGCCGGGTGTCCACGCTAACCGCCTGGCCGCATTAATCCATGATATGAGTGAGGGCCGACTGGACATCAAGGTCTACGCCGCCGGTGAACTGGTCCCCGCGCTCGAGGTGTTCGATGCAGTTTCACAGGGTACTGCCCAGATGGGGCATGCTGCACCTCATTACTGGACCGGCAAGATTCCTGCTGCCTCGTTTTTCGGTGGTGTGCCGTTCGGACTGACGGCCAATGAAATGAATGCCTGGTTTTACTATGGCGGCGGACTGGAATTGTGGCGCGAGGTTTACGCACCGTTCGGTTTGCTACCCATGCCGGCGGGCAATGCCGGCGTGCAAATGGCAGGCTGGTACAGGAAACCAATCAACAGCCTGGCAGATTTCAAGGGCCTGAGAATTCGCATGCCGGGGCTTGGCGGCGTTGTAATGAGAAGACTGGGTGCCGTGTCTGTCACTACGCCCTCCAGCGAAGTGTTCATGGCATTACAAACCGGCGCACTGGATGCCGCCGAGTTCATTGGCCCATACAGTGATCTGCCACTTGGCTTGTATAAAGTAGCGAAGTATTACTACACCCCGGGATGGAATGAGCCGGGTTCTCCCCTGGAATGCATTATCAACCAGAAGGCTTATCAGCGTTTACCCGATTACTTGCGCACTGTTGTCACCACAGCCTGCCAGGCACTGAATAACGACCTGCTTGCCGAGTACACGGCCCGCAACGCTACCTCCCTGAAAGCATTGGTGGATGACCACCAGGTGAAGTTGTCTTCGCTACCCGACTCGGTAATCGATGCCTTGCGGGAGATGACGGCACAGGTGCTGGCCGAGACCGCCGCAAAGGATGCAACGACCGCGCGGGTATATGCGGGCTATCAGAAATTTGCGCAACAGGTCGTCGGCTGGACGGCGGTTTCAGAATATGCATACCTGAAAGCTCGCGAACAATCATAAATACGCAACAAGGGGGCCGGATACATTTTCTGACTAAATACTGCGGCATTCACCTATTTTCAATTCGCCATCAGCAACGCAAAGTGGGCTGTCATGCACCCGCCATACCGAACAAATCGTAGGATGGGTAAAGGAGCAAAGCGACGTACCCATCAGGGACAATGCACCATGGCTGACGGGTACGCTGCGCTTTACCCGTCCTACTGCTGTAGGAGCGGACCTTGGCCGTGATTTCGATGGTTGATTTAATCGCGCACGAGGTGCGCTCCTACAACAATAGATACACCTGCAGGTAGAGATTTAACCTGTAGGAGCGGACCTTGTCCGCGATGGTTTTTTATACACCGCATCGTAGACGCGGTTACTGACGGGTACGCTGCGCTTTACCCGTCCTACGGTTTCCCGGGGTATGGCGAACAAAGATCTTTGTGATTGATTTAATCGCGTACGAGACGTGCTCCTGCACCCGTTATACCCTTTCCTACTCAATCTGCCGACTATCCCCTGTATGTAAGATATCTTGAGGTCTTTCTGATCAGTAAGTTGTGCATTTCCCATCAAAACCAGTGTTACCTTGACATTTCTGGTTTTGTCAATCATTGTGTATTTATGCAAAGTATCAAGATCAGCTCAAAAGTCGACGCGGACACCTGGGAAGAACTCAAGGCACTGGCCCGCGAGTCGCACCAGAACGTATCGGGCTTGCTCACGGAAGCGATCAGCGACTATATACAACGAAAACGCGTGCGACCCGTCATCCTCAAACATCTCGAAGATTCCATGGCTGAAAACGAAGAATTGGGCAAGTTACTTGCAAAATAAGGCTGTCGCCTTCCTCAGCCGCGATGAAACACTCGAAATTCACCGCGCACTGCTGGAACGTTTCGGAGGACCTGAGGGAGTTCGGGATCCTGGACTGCTTGAAAGTGCGCTACATCGTCCCGGGACCGGCTACTACAAGGATCTTGCCGAAATGGCGGCGGCGCTGTTTGAGTCGCTCATCATGAACCACCCTTTTGTTGACGGCAACAAACGCGTCGCCTTTTTTGCGACGGATGTTTTCCTGCGCCTGAACGGATACAAGTTAAAAGTAGATGCAAAAAACGCACATGAATTTCTGATTGGATTACTGGAAAATAATTGCTGTAACTTTGATAAGCTGCTTCCATGGATACGAAAGCACGCCATCAAGACTCATGACTAAATATCAGGATTTATTTCACCGAACTGATCGCGCACGAGATGCGCTCCTACGACAAATTCTACTGCTGCAGGAGCCGACCGTGTCCGCGATTCCGGTGGTCGATTTGTTCGCGCTTGCGAAGCGCTCCTACAGCTATCGATACTTCCGTGGTATACACATCATGCTGCGCCGGAACTGGAATGCGTAATCGCCTTGCCGATATCTTTACTGGTAACACCAAGCGCCAGTAACGATTTGATAAGCAAATCCAATGACACGGAGCGATCACCAACTTCCATTTTGGCTACACGGGATTGACTCGAATCAATCCGCATGGCGAGTTCTTTCTGAGTCAGGCGACAACGGATTCTGGCTGCCTTTAACCGCTTGGCTAATTCAAGTTTAAG
>CAJQPV010000264.1 GCA_905480305.1 uncultured Gammaproteobacteria bacterium
TGGCACCACCATCGTCGCTGCTGAAGGCCTCATAAGAATTGGCTACACAGCAGCCGCAACTGGTGATGATTGACTCGCGAGTCACCGCTGATCGCAAGGAGGGCTTCATCGAGGGCTCGATCAGCCTGCCGGATACCGACACCCGCTGTAAATCACTGGCCCAGGCCGTTGCGGCACTCAACTCCCCGCTGCTGTTCTACTGTAACGCTGTCAAATGTGGCCGCCGCCGGCAGGGCGGCCATGATTGCAGTTGCATGCGGTTACAGCAATATCTACTGGTATCGCAATGGCATGGAAGAATGGCAGAAGAAAGAATTTCCGCTAGTGCAATAAAGTACAATAAACTGCTGCAATAAACCCACGGCCGTTCCCTCCTCCGCTCATTAATGTAGCCCTTACGGCTTGCCCGGTCCGGAACGGCGTCTATAATGTGCCTCCCCTAATCCAGATTTTCCGGAGCAAGCAGTCCGATGGCGCAGTACGTTTACACCATGAACCAGGTGGGCAAGGTTGTTCCGCCCAAACGCAAGATTCTTGATGATATCTCGCTATCCTTCTTTCCCGGCGCCAAGATTGGTGTATTGGGTCTGAACGGTGCCGGTAAATCCACCCTGCTGCGCATCATGGCCGGTGAGGACACGGACATAGAAGGAGAGGCCCGGCCGCAGGCCGGTATTAATGTCGGTTACCTGTCGCAGGAACCACAACTGGACCCGGACAAGGATGTGCGTGGCAATGTCGAGGAAGGCCTGGGTGAAGCAAAAGTCCTGCTCGACCGCTTTAATGAAATCAGCGCCCGTTTCGCCGAACCCATGAGCGATGAAGAAATGACCGCGCTGCTGGAAGAACAGGGCAAGTTACAGGACGCGATAGAAACGGCAGGCGGCTGGGAACTGGACCGCAAACTGGAAATTGCCGCCGATGCGCTGCGCCTGCCGTCATGGGACGCTGACGTCAGCAAGCTTTCCGGCGGGGAACGCCGCCGCGTGGCACTTTGCAAGCTGCTGCTCTCCAACCCGGACATGCTGTTGCTGGATGAACCCACCAACCACCTCGATGCCGAGAGTATTGCCTGGCTGGAACGCTTCCTGGTCGAATACCCGGGGACCGTGGTTGCCGTTACCCATGACCGCTACTTTCTGGATAATGCCGCCGGCTGGATCCTGGAACTGGATCGCGGCCATGGCATTCCCTGGGAAGGCAACTATTCGTCCTGGCTGGAGCAGAAAGAACAACGCCTCGAGATCGAGGAAAAGCAGGCCTCCTCACGTCAAAAGGCCATCAAGGCCGAACTGGAATGGGTCCGCTCGGGCGCAAAAGGACGTCACGCCAAGAGCAAGGCGCGACTGGCACGTTTCGAGGAACTGACCTCACAGGAAGCACAACAGCGCAACGAGACCAAGCAACTGTTTATCCCGCCAGGTCCGCGACTCGGCGACCTCGTTATCGAGGCAAACCACATCAGCAAGCGTTATGGCGACACGCTGCTGTATGAAGACCTGAATTTTAACCTGCCACCTGGCGGTATCGTCGGTATCATTGGTGCGAATGGCGCGGGCAAGACCACGCTGTTTCGCATCCTGACCGGCGCTGAACAACCTGACTCCGGTGAACTTCGAATTGGCGAGACCGCAAGCATTGCCTGTGTCGACCAAAGCCGTGACAAGCTGGATGACAGCAAGACGGTCTGGGAAGAGATCTCGGACGGCCAGGACATCATTACCGTCGGCAAAAAAGAACTCAATTCGCGCACCTACGTATCACGCTTCAACTTTTCCGGCAGTGACCAGCAAAAACATGTTGGCACCCTTTCCGGCGGCGAGCGCAACCGGGTACACCTGGCAAAGCTGCTGAAGAGTGGCGGCAACGTACTGCTGCTTGACGAACCTACCAATGATCTCGACGTAGAGACTTTACGCGCACTGGAAGAAGCACTGCTGGACTTTCCGGGTTGTGCGGTCGTGATTTCGCATGACCGCTGGTTCCTCGACCGTATCGCCACCCATATCCTTGCATTCGAGGGTGATAGTCAGGCAATCTGGTTTGAAGGCAACTATGCGGATTATGAGGCTGACAGGAAACGTCGCCTCGGCGCCGATGCCGACCAGCCACATCGCATAAAATACAAACGACTGGAAAAATAGTTTATGTCCAAGACGCAACAGCAAAAACAGCAGGTTTTCAGGGAAAAACTACAGGCCGAAGGCGCCGATGGCTTTGCCGATGGTCCACGTCCGTGGGAACAATGGGATGAGTCCGGCAACCAGGGCAATGAGCGGATTTGGGAAGGTTCTGCGCGGCGCATTTATCCAAAGCAGGTCAAACGCAGTATCGGTGACCGGCTGCTGTCCGGACTGGCGGTGGTTGCGCTCGCTACCCTGATGGTTGGTATTGCAGGTGTTTATCTTTCAACAACTTCAACGCCACAGCTGGCCAGCTCCGCTATCCACCCTGCCCCGATTGTCACAGACAGACAAACCAGTATCGATACGGACATCGCTAGCGACGCAACGGTCTCGCTGGCAAGCCTCGAAGCCCTGTCGCCGCCGGCCGCCGGCAACTCCGCTACACCGGGACCGGACATGATGATTCTGGAGCCCGCCCTGCAGCCTGCCCCGGCCGCATCCACAGCCCATTTTGACAGGGTTGCAGTCGAAACCGTCATTACCGAGGCAGCCATAACGACCACGGTTTACACGCAACAGCCCACACAGGATCAGCCGGAACTGGTTGCAACCATAGAGACCACGCCGCCACCATTTACATCCGGGGAGACTGCAGAACAACAGCTAGCTGTTACCGCCAGCGCACAACAGAACGCAACCATCGAAGCTGTCGCAGAACCAGCAGGAGCTGCGATGATCGCCCGGGCGGAGGTCGTCGCTACAGAGCCGCTTGCAGAACCGCCGCCTGCGATGCAGACCACGACAGCAGTTGCAGATCAGCAGGCAACAGCTGCACTAAATACCGCAACCACCGCCGCGCAGACAGAACCGCCTCCAGACAAAGCGGAACTTGCCGAGGTACCGGCAACCCTTGCCATCAACAGCAGCAGCGCTACTGTTGAGGCGGCAGCCGACATTGGCCGTGAAATAGAACAGACCGCAACCATCGAAGCTGTCGAAGAACCAGCAGGACCTGCGATGGTCGCCCGGGCGGAGGTCGTCGCTACAGAACCGCTTGCAGAACCGCCGCCTGCGATGCAGACCACGACAGCGGTTGCAGATCAGCAGGCAACAGCCGCACTAAAGACCGCAACCACCGCCGCGCAGACAGAACCGCCTTTAGACAAAGCGGAAGCTGCCGGGGAACCGGCAACCCTTGCCATGAACAGCAGCAGCGCTACTGTTGAGGCGGCAGCCGACATTGCCCGTGAAATAGAAACCACC
>CAJQPV010000265.1 GCA_905480305.1 uncultured Gammaproteobacteria bacterium
CTTCGCTCCCGATATCTATCTGGAAGTTGTCACTATCACTGGCACACTGGCATGTCCGCAAATCGGGGGTGATGGACAGGCGCTTGAATATGCGGTGCGCATGCGACAGTTTCCTGACAATGGCTTGCTCAGCCAGCTGGCTACTCGCCAGGCACTGGAGACCGGGCATATTGATCAGTTAATTGAAACCGTCAGCGATTTTCACCGGCATACGAACAAGGCAGACGATGATGATGATTTCGGAAACCCCGGGAAAATCCATCACTGGGTACGGGAAAACTTCCAGCATATACAACCCCTGCTGACATCCATGAATGAAAAGGCAGATATCGAACAACTGCAGCACTGGTCAGAAAAAGAGTACACGCGGCTGATCACTGTATTGCAGCAACGCAAGCAGACAGGGGCTGTGCGCGAATGCCATGGCGACCTGCATCTTGGTAACATCACCCTGATCGATGGACGCGTCACCCCGTTTGACTGTATTGAGTTCAATCCTGAATTGCGCTGGATCGATGTCGTTAGCGAAATAGCCTTTGTGCTGATGGATCTTGACGAGCGCGGCCTGCCCCGTTATTCCCACCGCTTTCTGAACGGTTACCTGCAGCAAACAGGCGATTATGCCGGACTGGCGGTATTACCGTATTACCTGGTATACCGTGCCATGGTGCGCGCCAAGGTAGCCAAACTGCGCTGTCAGCAAACACAAACGGGAGCCACTGAGCATACGCAGGCAGAGGCTGAGTATCGGCAATACCTGCAACTGGCGCTGCGTTACACGGCACGACCCCGGGCCGTCATGGTGATTATGCGCGGCCTGTCCGGTTCCGGAAAATCCACTGTCGCCCGTAATCTCTGCGAACAGACAGGCATGATACAACTGCGCTCGGATGTCGAACGCAAACGTCAGGCAGGACTGGCTGCCACTGATACCAGCCATTCCGGGATCGACAACGGTCTCTACAGCAGCGACAAAACAACAGAGACCTATCGGCAACTGGGCACATTGGCAAAATCCGTACTGGAAGCGGGCTATAGCGCACTGATTGATGCCACCTTCCTGAAGCGTCAGCACCGCGACCATTTCAGGGCGCAGGCAGCTGCGTCCGGGACCCCTTTCCTGATTATTGAATGTTTCGCACCAGACAACGAGCTTGAGCGCAGAATACTGACTCGTCAGGCCAGCCAGCGGGATGCTTCAGAGGCAACGCTTGAAGTACTGCACGCACAACAGGCAATCGATGAACCGCTCGGCGACGCAGAACAGCCGTATTTACTGCGCGCAGATACCCTGCAGACGGGTGATAAAAGCACCCCCGGCGCGTTCCTGCACTGGTTCACGAACCAGACCGGTGACCCTGTGGTCTGATCGCGCACGGGACTAAATTCAGCACACAGATATAATCAATGTATCAGAGCCTTTATTGACCGAAGTCAATTTACTGCGGTGACTGGCATTTTATCCTCAAAGCATGTGCGCCACGCCTGTTCACGGTCATCAGCTATTCCGCATACCGCTGCGAGGCTGTCTGCGTGCCTGGCTGTCTGCGCTGCTGTTGCTGACTGCCCTCGGCTCCATAGCCAGCGAACCATGCAAACCGTTTGAAGGCGGTCGCGTCGATGCCCGCCTGCTTGAGGTAATGCGCCGTGCCGCTACAGAGGGACGCCTGTATCGCGTCGACCCGGCAGCATCGAAAGTCGGATTCTGCGTCAGGCATTTCCCGCAAAAGGAATTCCGCGGCGAATTTACCAACATCGTCGGCGGACTGGTACTGCCCTCCAGTATTGACCAGTATGGCCAGGCCTTATTGCTGATCCATACCTCTTCAATGGAAGCCAGCAACGAGAGCCTCGCACCGCTGGTAAAAGGTCATGAGTTCATGGATATCAAACGCTACCCTGAAATCCTGTTCACGGGGCGTGCCTTTGAATGGCTGGGTCCGTTACAGGGTTATATCTATGGCGACCTCACCCTGAGGGGCATCACACAAGCGGTGGTATTCAGCGTCAGCCTGGAAATACTCGAAGAAGGGCTGAGCAGTCTGCCGGAACGTATCCGGCTGCAGGGAAATGGACAGGTAAACAGGTACCAGTTCAATATGCATAGTCACCGCATCATGATCAGCAGCACCGTGGAACTGTGTCTGGACGTGGAACTGGTTCCATGGGGCCCCTGAATGCCAGCAAGGCTTGAAAATTTTTATGACGCCGTTGTTCTAAAACGGCCCGGCCTCACCCTGCTGGTGGTTGTACTGATCAGCGTATTTTTTTCGTTACACATTCCGGACTTCAAGCTCGACGCCTCTGCTGACTCGCTGGTACTGGAAAACGACGAGGCACTGAAGTACTACCGCTCGGTGCGCGCCCGTTATGGTTCGGACGACAATCTGATTGTCACCTATACCCCCGACAGGGAGCTATTCAGCGAGGAGGTGCTGGCAGATATAACTTTGCTGAGAAACAGCCTGACAGATCTGCAGCGAGTCGAATCGGTAATCAGCCTGCTTGATGTGCCGTTGATTAACAGCCCACCCGTCACTCTCAGCGAGATGGCCCGGAAAACACGCACACTGGAAACGCCGGGAACAGACAAGGCACTGGCCAGAGAAGAATTCACAAGTAGCCCGCTGTACCTCAACCTGCTGATCAGCGCTGATGCTGCCACCACAGCACTGCAGGTTAATTTCATACGCGATGACACCTATCACGCGCTTCTTGAACGGCGCGATCTGTTACGCGAAAAACGTCTCATTAGCAGCCTCACAGCGGAAGCTGAATCAGAACTGGCCGTTGTTTCGCGGCAGTTCGATGAGTACAGTGCCGGCCTGCTTGAACAACAGAGTGAGGATATTCTGGCGGTCCGCAATATCCTGGACAGACACCGCGAGCATGCAGTACTGCATCTTGGCGGCGTTCCCATGATAGTCGCGGATTCCATCGAGTTCATCCGTCATGACCTGGCTACTTTTGGTGTCGGAGTGCTGTGCTTTCTCATTATTATTCTCGCCATGGCCTTTCGAAAACCACGCTGGGTACTGTTACCCATGATGACCTGTGTTGTTACCGGACTCATCATGGTTGGCTACCTGGGCCTGGTTCACTGGCCTGTGACCGTGGTCTCCTCCAATTTCATTTCACTGCTACTGATCATCACCCTGTCGCTGACTATCCACCTGATTGTTCGCTATCGTGAACTGCATGCAGACAGCCCTTCTGCCAGCCAGTATGAGCTGGTTCGCGAAACGATCAGGACCAAGGTATCGTCCTGCTTTTACACCGCCATCACCACAATCGTCGCCTTTGGTTCGCTGCTGTTCAGCGGCATACGCCCGGTGATTGATTTCGGCTGGATGATGGCTTTCGGTATCGCACTGGCATTTGTGCTGGCATTCACCCTGTTCCCTGCCTCGCTGATGTTCCTGAAACCCGGCCAGCCTTCGCCAACACGGGATATCACAGCCGCCATCACCCATTTTTTTGCGCGTCTGATCAGACACTACAGCCGCACAACATTACTGGTATTCATTATCATTGTTGCAGTCAGCATCGCCGGCATTACCCGGCTGGGAGTCGAAAACAGCTTCATTGACTACTTCAAGGAATCAACAGAAATCTACCAGGGCATGGCGCTAATCGATCGCACACTCGGTGGTACAACCCCCCTTGACGTCATCATTGATGCACCGCCCGAACCTGCTGTCAGTGAGGAGGAATATGCAGACGACCCCTTCATGGACGACCTTTTCCCGATGACAGACGAAGACGCAGGCATTACCGGTACCAGCTTCTGGTTCAACGCATACGGACTGAAAGATGCCAGCGCAATTCATGATTATCTTGACAGCCTTCCCGAGACCGGCAAGGTGCTGTCTGTGGTAACAACGATACGGATGCTTGAGAGCCTCAATGAAGGCAAACACATTGACGATTTTTTCCTGTCCATCCTCTACAAGAAGCTGCCAAACGACACAAAGGCATCATTGATTGCGCCGTACATGTCTGAAGACGGCAACCAGCTGCGCTTTGGAATACGTGTATTCGAATCAGATCCGTCCCTGCAACGTGAACAACTTATCCGCAAGATCCGCCACTACCTGGTCGAGGAAACAGGACTCGCTGCGGAACAGGTACATATTTCCGGCATGCTGGTGCTCTATAACAACATGCTGCAGAGCCTGTTTCACTCGCAGATACTGACCCTCGGAGTCGTGTTTATTGCAATCATGCTGATGTTCGTGATCTCGTTTCGCAGCCTCGGCATGGCCTTTATAGCCATCATCCCCAATATCGTTGCCGCGGCCCAGGTACTGGGGCTGATGGGCTGGCTGGGGATTTCACTGGACATCATGACCATCACCATTGCCGCGATCGTGATCGGCATCGCAGTAGATAACACCATCCATTACATACACAGGTTTACCCGGGAATTCAGCAAGGACCGTGACTACTGGGCCACCGTGGAACGCTGCCACAACAGTATTGGTCGCGCCATGTACTACACTGCCATTACCATCATGCTTGGCTTTACCATCCTGTCGCTTTCCAGCTTTGTACCGACCATCTATTTTGGTTTATTAACAGGATTTTCCATGCTGGTCGCCCTGCTCGCCGACCTGACCTTGCTGCCGGTGCTGCTTGTAACACTCAAGCCACTGGGTCCCGAACACAAGGCAGACATCGAGACACGGGCTGCATTCTGATACAAGTTATCCAGCCAGGCATCGATACTCCGCTTGCTCCGATAATATTTTCTGCTATTAGCGCAGGCCTGGCGCACGGCATGCACCCGGTTGATCAAAGTATGTATCAGTTATCGAGCAGGCCATCCAGCAGCATCTCCGCATAACCGATCATGCCCTGCAATTCGCCAGAACAAGTAACCGGCGCATAGGAAAACCCCAGCCGGCGAAAGAGGCGCGCACAATAACGAATATCCATTTCCGAATCGACACTCACTACCGGCTTGCTCATGATTTCATAAATATTGACCCGCTGCGGCGAACGGTCAACCGCCAGTACTTCCCGTGCAATATCGGAGAGCAGCACGATACCGTATTCATCATGCGCATGACGCTTGTCTACTATCAGCACAACAGAACCCGAGGACTTCATTATAGACAGCGCCTCGTTAACCATCATCAACCCGTCCACCAACTGGTAGTTGTTCGTCATAACATCCTTGACACGCACGGGTTCGATTGCACTCACAGCTTGTCTTCCACCGCATCTTGCAATTTGCTGATTTGCCGATTGACACCGACTATATCTTCAACATCCAGCTGGAAGGCAATGCCGGCCCCCGGGGAATCCTCGAACTTCCCGACTTCAGCGATGTGTTCGATAACTTTCCGACTCAGATGCTCCTCGACAAGAAACATCAGCATATCCCGCGCCGTTTCCAGCTCAAGACCAAAAAAAGTCTTGACGGTTTCAATACCCTCTCCGCGCACCTGGTTAACCACCGTCGCTCCGGTTGCGCCGGCACTACGCGCCGCCTGCATCAGCTTGTCTGTCTTTTCATCCTCTACCAGCGCAATAATAAGTTTGAAGTGCATAATCAATTACCTCTCTGAAAAAACTCAACGGTGCCGGGATTTTTCCTTGCTAAACGCCGTATATTTAATCGTGCAAACAGCACGTCCTGCTGCCTCTTTAGCCTAATAATCATCGTTGTCCCTGGCTGCTTTCAGCCGCCGCTTTCTGTGCAAATTCCTGCGCACACGCCATTCACCCAGCTGCGCATAGCCCATCACTGCCATAATAGGAAATAAACTGGCGAATGCGATCAGGCCAAAACCATCAATCAACGCACTGCGCCCCGGAATATTACTGGCAAGCCCGAGACCAAGCGCGGTAACCAGTGGCACGGTAACGGTAGAGGTAGTCACACCACCTGAATCATAGGCCAGCGCGACAATCATACGCGGCGCATACAGGGTTTGAATAATGACGACAACATAGCCGGAGATAATATAGTAATGCAGCGGTGTACCCGTGACGATTCGAAAAGCACCCAGGGCAATACCGACAGCCACGCCAACGGCCACAGCCACGCGCAGCCCCCATACTGTGACAGCGCCGCCTGATACCTGCTGTGCCTTGATGGCAACTGCAATCAGTGCCGGCTCGGCCACCGTTGTAGAAAAACCTATCGCTGCAGCAAACAGGTAAACCCAGGCATAGTCATCCCATTGCAAACTACCTGAAACCACCCCGGCTGCCTGCTTGATAAAACCCGGATCAGTCAGCTGCTGTGCCATCAGCTTTCCAATTGGAAACAATGCCACCTCCAGCCCCACCAGGAACAGCGTCAATCCAATCAGCACGTAGAGAAACCCGAATAGCACCCGTTTCAGCTTGTTAATTCTCTGTCGCAGCACCAGCAGCTGAAAGCCAAAAATAATAAGCACGATCGGCAACACATCAGTGATCGTCGACAAGCCGGTTTCCAGGATTTTTTGCAGCAATGCCATCAGATAATCATGCCGTAGCCCAGCACAAATATAATCGGCGTTAACGAAGCAAAGGCAATCAGCCCAAAACCGTCAATCATCGGGTTGCGTCCCTTGATACTGCTCGCCAGGCCTACACCCAGCGCTGTAACCAGCGGCACTGTCACCGTCGACGTGGTCACGCCACCCGAATCATAGGCAATGCCGATAATCTCCGGCGGGGCAAAAAACGTCATTATCACTACGCCGGCATAACCGCCCATGATCAAATACTGGATTGGCCAGCCACGGATAATACGGAACACACCGACTACGATAGCCACGCCCACCGAAAAAGCCACAGTCAACCTGAGTCCAAGCGCATAGTTCGCCATCACTGCCTTGTCGTCCGCAATTGCCCCCTCACGTGCGGCAATAATAGCGGCCTTTGCTGTAACTGCCGTCAGCGCAGGTTCGGCAATGGTAGTACCAAACCCCAGCGCAAAGGCAAACAGCAGCAACCAGAACACATTACCCTTGCGAGCAAAGGCATTGGCAATGGATTCACCTATTGGGAACAGTGCCTGCTCCAGACCACGAATAAAAAAGGTAAGCCCGAAAATGACCAGCATAAAACCTGTCAGAATTCTGCCGAAGTCAGGCACCGGCTGCCTGATTACAAATATCTGGAAAAACGCTACCACCAGAATAATTGGCAGCAAGTCACGAAAGCTTGATAACAAAGAACCGGCAAATACTCGTAGTTGTTCCAACGCTACTCCGTTTTACTAATATCAGCGCCCGCCAACCTTCCGTAACCCGGACCGGGGAACTACAAGTCAGATGCTTCTGAAAAGACTGTTTTGGAATGCGTACTAAATCACATGTCACTTCAGCAGGCAAAGAATATCGATCTTCTGACAGCTGCTATACAGCACTCTATTTGTAGCTGACTCCATAGTGCAAACTCTTGACGATAATCAAGTAACCAGCTGTTTTTTTCATCAGCCGCCCTCTCCCTGCGTGTAATAATACAGGCATGGCGCCCAGCGATCACAGCACTGAAAAACAACCGGCCACCCTGAAGCGCGCCCTGTCGCTGCCACTGGTTACCTTCTACGGGCTGGGTAATATCCTGGGTGCGGGAATATATGTGCTGGTCGGCAAGGTGGTGGGGCATGCCGGGATGTATGCGCCGCTGTCATTCCTGGTTGCAGCGCTGCTGGCCAGCCTGTCAGCCTTTGCCTATGCCGAGCTCTCGGCACGGTTCCCGTTAAGCGCCGGTGAAGCTGTTTATGTACAGGAAGGCATCGGCATAGAATCGATCTCACGACTGGTCGGGCTGCTGATCGTGCTGGCCGGGGTGGTATCAGCAGCCACTATACTGCGGGGATTCACCGGCTATCTGCAGGTGTTTTTTCCTGTCCATGACGCCGCAGCTCTACTGGTATTGTCGCTGCTGCTGGGCGCAATTGCCGCCTGGGGCATCAGTGAATCCGTACTGATCGCGGCTGTAATCACCGTGATTGAAGTTGCCGGTTTGCTGATTATCATCGGTGTCGCCTCTCCCGAGCTGATACAGCTGCAAGCAGTGGCCGCTGATTTTTCAGCGTTGGCAGAATTCGGCGTCTGGCAGGGTATATTTATCGGTGGATTTCTGGCCTTTTATGCCTTCATTGGCTTTGAGGATATGGTGAACGTAGCAGAAGAAGTTCAACACCCGCGCCGCAACCTGCCACGGGCAATCCTGATCGCGCTGGCGCTTTCATCTGTACTGTACTTTCTGGTGGCACTGGCGGCAGTCACCAGTGTATCCGGTACACAACTGGCAACTTCGGATGCCCCGCTGGCTTTTCTGTATCAGCAGATAACCGGCAAGGAACCGGTTTTAATCACCCTGATCAGCATGCTGGCCGTGATCAACGGCGCCCTGATCCAGATCATCATGGCCTCACGCGTCTGTTACGGCATGGGAAAGAAACACTGGCTGCCAGCTGTATTTGCACAAGTACATGCAACGACACGCACACCCGTATTCGCAACAGGGGTTGTAGCGTTACTGGTACTGATCATGGCACTGTGGCTACCGCTTGAGACGCTGGCAAAAGCGACCAGCTATTTCCTGCTGGTGGTTTTCTCACTGATTAATCTATCGCTATGGCGCCTTAAGAAACGCCAACCGCACCCTGCCGGCATCATTCGTGTGCCGACCTGGGTGCCGGTTAGCGGGTTCTTCGCTTCAACGTTATTCGCGGCTATTCAGCTGATACAGGACTTGATCACCTGAAATTGCTTGCCTGAATAATCGGCATAAAAGCTTGCGCATTGTCAGCGCCATTAAAAACGTGACTAATGCGCCGTCGTCTTCAGCTTACCGCAGCGTTCGCAACAGTAACTGGTCACCAGCCTGCCCTGCTGCGAATCGAAACGTTTATCCTTTACAATGACCCACTTGTGAAATCCCCGCTTGCAGAGGGTCTTGCCGCTGGCTTTTTCGGACGCCGTTGGCTTCCTGAACGGGATAATGTCAGCCACGTGACACCCTGTTTGATCCTAGTTCAAACGTATTCGTTTGAACCTGGATTTCACTCGCTGGATAAATGACTGGTTTTTATAGGCGCGCATGGAAGCAGCCTCCATGACCTTGCCATCATCATCCATTTTCGAGAGTTTCGCCTTGTTCCAGGTGATGACGTTTTCCCCGGTAGCGGCACGTACCGGCCGCAGTGGATCTGCCCCCAGCGTACCGACCAGTTCATTCAGATAATCCGGGTTTGAGACCATTGCCAGCTTCTGTACCGCCACGTCCAGGCGGGCAGAAATACCGAGACGCCGGGCTTCATCGGCATAATCAGCATCATCAAGGAATTGATTCAGGGTATCCACGTGACGAGTCCACATGGCAATATCGCGTTGTTGTTTGATCTCGAGACGTTCCTTGTACCAGTCTGATGCCAGCAGATTATCGCGTGTAAACAACGCGCGGAACTCGGCATGATGCACATCCATCCCCAGGTACTTGCCTGTCGCCATGATGATCAGCAGGGCCTGTAACGGCGGACAGGCATCTTCAATACTGCCATCTTCAAGATATTGCAGCGCGACACGCTGCTGCGCCTCAACAATGTTATGAATGCCATCAACATAGGATTCCATATCCTGTGTCTCCGGCTTCAAAATAGCCTCTGTGAAAACGGCGCCTGGATTGTCAAATATCTTGCCGAAGAATCCATGCACAAAATGCTCGGTAATACGAAAACCCAGACGACTCGCCATCACCGGCTTGCCGTTGTGCTCAAAGTCTTCAAGTCGTTCGAGATAACCATGTTCCCTAAGGTATTCCGGAGTACGCTCCTCAACGGACAGCCGCGCCCATATTTCCGGCACCAGCAGGCTGATGTCATGATCAACCCGCACTTCCGGGCCAACATAACCGGCCGAGCTGGAGAATCCTGCATGGCCGGTCAGGATATATGAAACCAGTGCATTGTTGAGATCCGCCGTGGTCCGCAGTGCGTTAAACGGACCCTTGGTCAGCGCACCCTCGCTACCGGCACCCGTGGTTGACGGTGACTTGCCAGTGAGACTGCAAATGAAGTCCATAAACAGTTCCGGCAGTTGCTGATAGTGAATCGGGTTATACACTGCCAGCGAACGAATACCCGGCTCCGGAGGATTGTTGCGCCGCCCGGTCAGCACCGCATCAACCGGATGACAAACAGTCGCATCAACTGCCAGCTTGCGATGAAAACGTGTACTCATTTCAGCAATGTACTTGCGAGAAGGCTTCACC
>CAJQPV010000266.1 GCA_905480305.1 uncultured Gammaproteobacteria bacterium
AGGAACAGATGCACGAGCGCGAACAGGCAGAAGAACGATCACGCAGTTCCGAACAGCGCATGAGCGCGATCTTTGACAGCATGCAGGACACCATTTATCAAACCGATGTCAGCGGCTGCGTACTTTGGACAACACCATCAATCAATCTGCTTCTCGGTTATGAGGCACACGATATTGTTGATAACAATATCAAGAATTACTATGTCTGCGACAGCGATCATGACAACCTGAAACATGCACTTGACGCTAATTACGGCCGCCAGCAACATTTTGAAACACGACTGCGCCACAGTGACGGCTCTGAAATATGGATTTCCGAAAACTCACATTATAAATACAATGACCGTGGCGAGGTGATTGGTATCGAGGGCACTATTCGTGACATCACAGCACTCAAGCAGGCCAAGGAAGCATTGCATCAGGAGAAAGAACGCGCACAGGTGACACTAGGATCTATCGGAGATGGCGTTATTACCACGGATCTGTGTGGAGATATTGAATATATGAATTCCGTTGCCGAGCAATCAACCGGCTGGAAGCTCGAAGATGCCAGGGGCAAGCCGATACCCAAGGTGTTCAAGGTTGTTGATGAGAAAACTCTCGAGCCACCGCCTGACCCGGCAGAGTTGTGCCTGCAACAGGGAAAAAGTACCATGCTTGCCGGCAATTTGCTCTTGATTCACCGCTACAGAAATCAGCGCCTGTCCGTGGAGGTCAATGCATCGCCGATTCGCGATTCAAATTCTGACATATCAGGTGTTGTTCTGGTTTTTCATGACGTAACCGAACTGCGCGGACTCGCAAAAAAGATGTCCTACCAGGCAACGCACGACTCACTTACCGGTCTTATCAACCGGCGTGAGTTTGAAACCCGTATCAAACTGGCGATTGACAGTGTACGCAACGAAGATGTCCATCACGCGCTGTGCTATCTGGATCTGGATAACTTCAAGGTTGTAAATGATACCAGCGGCCACATTGCCGGCGATGAACTGCTAAAACAACTGACCGTAAAACTGCGGATGGAGTTGCGCGAAGCAGACACACTGGCTCGACTGGGAGGTGATGAATTCGGCATCCTGCTTGAAGGATGCCCCATTGAAAAAGCACAACATATTGCCGAAACCATTCGCCAGATTGTGGAAGACTTTCGCTATGTATGGGATAACACGTCTTTCAGGATTGGCGTCAGTATCGGACTCGTCCCGGTCACCAGCGAAAGTGGCACGCTTAGCGATGTTCTAAGTGCTGCAGATTCTGCCTGCTATGTCGCAAAAGACCAGGGAAGAAACCGCATACACATCTACGAGCCAAACGATGAAGCCGTACTAATGCAACATGGCCAGATGCAATGGGTGCAACGCATTCAGGATGTTCTTGATCAGAATCGCTTCAGACTGTTTTTTCAGCCGATCGCCAAGCTGTCTCTCAAACCGGGAGAGCACAGCACGATACATGGTGAAGTACTGATTCGCATGCTCGACGACAGTAACAAGATAGTCGGCCCCGGATCTTTCATTCCGGCCGCTGAACGCTACCAGGTCATGCCCGCCATTGATCGCTGGGTAGTTTCCAACACATTTCATATGCTGATTCAAAACGATGCCCACAAATACGGGCGTGTCAGTTCCTGCTGCATTAATCTTTCTGGCCAGTCGCTTTCAGACGAGCGCTTCATGGATTTTCTTGTAGAAAAAATAAAAAGCAGCGGTGTGTCTCCTGAAATACTGGTATTTGAAATCACCGAGACCGCTGTTATCGCCAACCTCTGCAACGCCTCGAAACTGATTTCGACACTTCGCGAAATGGGGTGTAGATTTGCGCTGGATGATTTTGGCGTTGGCCTGAGCTCTTTCGGCTATCTGAAGAACCTGCCAGTTGACTACCTGAAACTTGACGGCTGCTTCGTAAAGAACATGGTCAGGGACAATATCGATCACGCCATGGTAAAAGCGATCAACCAGATCGGCCACACCATGAATATAAAGACTATTGCTGAATTTGTTGAAGACGAGGAAACGCTGGCTGCGGTTCGAGAGGTTGGTGTTGACTATGCACAGGGCTATTTCATAGCCAGACCTGCACCGATTGAAATCGGCCTCAACAGTGAACCGGTCGACTTCCGCATTGAAGAGGCGTCAGACGAACCGCCGCTGAAGTCTGTTGTTAGCAGAAACTAGCGGCCTTCAGGTTTGTCTTCTTCTTCGACACGGTCAAGCTCTGCCTCCATTTCCGCATCACTCATTGGCATGTAATCAGGCGACACAGCTTCAGGCTGTGCATTCTCCCTGGTCCTGACAAACCAGCCTGAAAAGTACAGCCCCAGCTCAAACAATAGCCATACCGGTACCGCAAGCAATGTCTGCGATATCACATCCGGCGGAGTCAATAACATGCCAAGAACGAACGCGCCAACAATTACATAAGGACGCTTTTCACGTAATGACTTCTGTGTAGTCATGCCCGTCATGACCAGCAATACCGTGACAACCGGCACCTCGAATGCCGCACCAAATGCAAAAAACAACGTCAGCACAAAATCCAGGTAACGACTGATATCCGTCATCACCGATACTCCCTCCGGGGCTGCCGCTGTAAAAAAAGCAAACACCAGCGGAAAAACCACAAAGTAGGCAAATGCTGCTCCGGCATAGAACAGTAAAGTACTTGATACCAGCAACGGCACCACCAGCCGACGTTCATGCCGGTACAGGCCTGGCGCAACAAATGACCATAACTGGTACAGCACATAGGGAATGGCAATAAATAACGCCAGAAACAGGGTCAGTTTGAAGGGAATCAGAAACGGCGATGCGACTTCGATAGCAATCATGCTGCCGTCTTCAGGCATATGTGCCAGTAACGGGCCGGACAACATCGAAAACAGGGTACTTGAGAAAGGCACCAGCATCACGAACAGCACTGCCACAACCAGCACCATCCGCAACAGGCGATCACGCAATTCAATCAGGTGAAAAAGCAGCGGCTGCTCGTTTTCATCCAGATCCGGCACATCCTGATCCTGGTTATTCTGATTTTTCATCCGCACCGGAATCGGATGGACGTGCGACTGGCTGTTTTATTATAGTCCCCGCAGAGCGCTCACCGGCCTGCAAGGGATTACCGGTCACCGTGTCTACCAACTCTTCAAGCTCTGGTGAAGATGCCTGTTTCTGGAGTACTTTCTTGAGTTCTTCTGTGGCCAGTTCCTTGTCTATATCAGCCTTCACCGTGGAAACAAATCCACGCAATTTGCCAACCCACAACCCTGCTGTACGCGCAATACGCGGCAAGCGTTCTGGCCCCACCACCAGTAGCGTGATGACCATGATAAAAACAATTTCCGTAAAACCGATATCGAACATAATCGTGCCTGCGAAATGCTGATTACAGGATTTTCAGTCAGACCTTGTCCTTGTCATGCCGCGTAACTTCGGCATCGATAACATTACCGCCGTCCTGGTCCTCAAGGCTCTTGTCGCTTGTTTCTTCTTCACCTTCGCGCATCGATTGCTTAAAACCCTTGATCGCACCGCCAAGATCAGAGCCAACATTTTTCAGGCGCTTGGCGCCAAACAACACCAGCACAATGGCCAGAATAATCAATAATTGCCAAATACTAATACCCATGATTTTTCTCCAGCTGTGTCACTACACAGCATATAGCTATAAGGTAACCTATTTGCGCGCAGCTTTCTCTGCCAGTCCCGACAGCCCAAAACGCCGCTCCAGCTCCGCGAGTACATCTCCAGGTCCAAGACCTCGCGCAGACAACATCACCAGCGTATGAAACCAAAGGTCTGCAGTCTCATAAACCAGTTGCGCGTCATCATCCTCTTTGGCGGCTACGATCATTTCTGTCGCCTCCTCACCTATTTTTTTGAGAATGGTATTCATGCCCTTGTCAAACAAACTCGCCACATAGGACGCGTCAGCGGCTGCCACCTTGCGTGCCTCTATAACCCCGGCCAGTTTTTCCAATGTATCACTCAAATTTACTTACCTGCAATTCCCGTCACTGCACATCAACGTTTGCCATAAATCGACGCCGGGTCTTTCAACACCGGTTCAACCGTCACCCAGCGCTGTTCTTCAAGGCGCTGGTAAAAACAACTGCGCCTGCCAGTATGGCAGGCAATGCCGCCACTTTGTTGCACCTGCAGTACCACGACATCGTTGTCACAATCGAGGCGGATCTCGCTAACCTTTTGCTGGTGACCCGACTCTTCGCCCTTGTGCCAGAGTTTTTTTCTGGATCGTGACCAGTACACCGCCAGGCCTTGCCGCGCAGTCAGGCCCAGGGCTTCACGATTCATCCACGCCATCATCAGGATTCTGCCGTCAGCTGCATCCTGTGCAATGGCCGGCACCAGGCCGTCATCGTCCCAGCTGACCTCATCCAGCCACGCATCACCCTGCATTGGTCGTTACCTGACTATGTCTGACAGTAAACAACTATAACCTTACCTCAATACCACAGTCTGCCATATGCTGTTTTGCCTGTCCGACAGTGTATTCAGCAAAATGAAAGATACTGGCGGCCAGCACGGCATCCGCCTTGCCTTCGGTAACTCCATCAGCCAGATGCTGAAGATTGCCGACACCGCCAGAGGCAATAACCGGCACATCGACTGCCTCACTGACAGTACGTGTCAGTGCCAGGTCAAACCCGTCCCGTGTGCCATCGCGATCCATACTGGTCAGCAGAATCTCCCCGGCACCGTATTCCGTCATGCGCTGCGCCCATTCAATCGCATCAATACCGGTAGGCTTGCGTCCACCGTGTGTGAATATCTCCCAGCGCTGCCGTTCTCCTGGCTTGCTTACCTGCTTTGCATCAATAGCCACCACTATACACTGCGAACCAAAGCGTTCTGCTGCCTCTTTCACAAACTCGGGGTTGAATACGGCAGCGGTATTAATAGCCACCTTGTCTGCACCGGCATTTAACATGCGGCGTATATCCGCAACTTCACGGATACCACCACCGACCGTCAGCGGAATAAAAACCTCGCCCGCGACCTTCTCTACAACATGAACCATGGTGTCGCGCTGGTCAGAGCTCGCCGTTATATCAAGAAAGGTCAATTCATCTGCACCTTCCTTGTCATAGCGTCTTGCAATCTCTACCGGGTCACCGGCATCACGAATATCGACAAACTGAACACCTTTGACAACACGACCGGCATCAACATCAAGACAGGGAATTATTCGCTTGGCAAGACCCATAACTTCCTAACCTGCCGCCGACCCGCACAGACTGTCCGCAAGCTGCTGCGCTTCCGCCAGGTCAAGCGTGCCTTCGTAGATGGCCCGACCGGTAATAGCACCCATGATTCCCTCATCAGCCACACTACACAATGTCTGGATATCATCCATATTGGTGATGCCACCGGAAGCAATCACCGGTATGCGAATCGCCCGCGCCAGCTCAACGGTTGACTCAATATTGACACCGCTCATCATACCGTCACGTCCTATATCGGTGAAAACAATTGCTTCCACGCCATCATTTTCAAAACGTTGCGCCATGTCGATCACCGGGTGATGCGACAATTTAGACCAGCCATCAATCGCAACCTTGCCATCCTTCGCATCCAGCCCAACGATAATATGCCCGGGGAACTCCGCACACAGGTCATTAACAAAATGTGGCGCACTCACCGCCGCGGTGCCAATAATGGTGAACTGTACACCGGCATCCAGATAGGCCTGTACTGTTTCCTCGTCACGTATACCACCACCTACCTGAATAGGCAGATCCGGGAAGGCGCCTGCGACCGCACGGATAGCTGCTGCATTTACCGGCTTGCCGGCAAACGCACCATTCAGGTCAACCATATGCAAGCGCCGCGCACCGGCTTCAACCCAGCGCTCAGCCACTGCGACCGGGTCATCACCAAAGACAGTCTCGTCTTCCATTCGACCCTGGCGCAGACGTACACATTTCCCGTCTTTCAGGTCAATCGCGGGTATTAGCAACATGTATCAGGTCTCTCCATTCCAGCCAACAAAATTTGATAGCAGTTGCAGCCCGGCATGCTGGCTCTTTTCCGGGTGGAACTGCACCGCAAAAATATTATCCCTGGCAATCACAGACGTAAACTCAATCCCGTAAGGTGTCGTTGCAGCAACATCTTTAGCATTATCGGGCGCAGTGTAATAACTGTGCACGAAATAGAAGCGGCTGTTGGCGGGGATATCCTTCCACATGGGATGTTGGTACTTCGGCAGCACCTGGTTCCAGCCCATATGTGGAATCTTGAGCCGGTCACCACTGCCCGCATCATGCATATCTTTTGAAAAATGCAGGACTTTGCCTGAAAACAGACCAAGACAGTCGGTTCCAGCATTTTCCTCACTGCTATCCAGCAATGCCTGCATACCGAGGCTAACTCCCAGCACCGGGCGGTCAGCAACGGCACGGATGACCACCT
>CAJQPV010000267.1 GCA_905480305.1 uncultured Gammaproteobacteria bacterium
CCAACTTTACCAGAACCCGGGCGCTAATATAAAAAATTACGCCCGGGTTGCAGCCGGGCGTAACCGAATTGAAATCGGCTGCTGTATCGCCAGGTTGAAGTGTCACATGAGCTCTCCCTCGTCCGGGTTTAAAAACCGCGCTGCTCATGGGCAGGGCACAATTCGGAGGTACGCCAGGAGTATTTCCCATGCGACAGGCAGATTCCGGTGGTGGCCAGGCTGCGCTTGAATGAAAGTGCCAGCCTGTCGGGTGTGAAGAATATTTACGTCTTTGGCAGCGAGACCGGCAGGCGTTGCCACCCGGTTATAACCTTGAAATAACCGGCACTGCAGCCAGTGCCGGGGACGCTAACAGCCAGTTGCTGAGTGTGCTGGTGATCCAGTTCGGCAATGCCATCAAGCCGCTGCTGATTTTTGCGGTGGTTCCCTGCGGTATGTGCGGTGCCTTTGCGGCGCTGTATGTCATCAACAGTTCGTTCGGCTTCATGGCATTCCTGGGTATTATTACGCTGGTGGGTGTAATTGTGTGTCACATCATCGTGTTGTTTGATTTCGTTGAGGAGGCGCATGAACGTGGCGAGTCCATGTGCGAGTCGTTGCTGGATGCCGGTATGATGCGTTTACGTCCGCTGATGATTACTGTTGGCGCAACTATTATGGCGTTGTTAGCGCTGGCCATTCACTGCGGCCCGTTGTGGCAACCGCTATGTTATGCGCAGATTGGCGGGGTGGCGCTGGCCACAGTGGTCACATTATTACTGGTGCCGGTGGTGTATTCTTTCTTCGTGCTGGATCTCAAGTGGGTGAAATGGATAACAATCGAACAACAAGCTGCAGCGGCCTGAATAGCCGCCGCAGTTATTTCGCAGTCATATTGTTCTGTATCACCGGCCTGGTGCAGGCGGGTGAGGTCATTGAAAACCGCTTTGGCATGCGGTTCGTGAAGATTCCGGCCGGGACATTCACAATGGGCACTGCGGAAGTGGAATCAGCCCGTATGGAATTCCCGGAACTGAAGCCGGATGATGTGCTGGATGAAACGCCCGCACACCCGGTAACCCTGTCACAGGATTTCTACCTCGCTACTACTGAAGTGACCCAGGGTGTCTGGTTCCGGGTAATGGAAAACAAGCCCGGTCCTGAAGCCTTCTGGGCAATGCAGGACTGGCAGCAACGACCCATGGCAAGCAGTTCCTGGTACATGGCAGCGCGCTTTGTCGAGGAGCTCAACAAACTGGACAGCGACTACCGCTACCGCCTGCCGAGCGAGGCGCAGTGGGAGTATGCCGCGCGGGCCGGGAGTACCGGTCTGCGTCCGATGCCGGTTGAGAATCTGGATGAATATGCATGGTTTATCAATAACTCAGGGGATAAACCTCAGGTTGTAGCAACACGCAAGCCAAATGCTTTTGGTGTCTATGACATGCTCGGCAATGTCTGGGAGTGGGTTGATGACTGGTATGGCGCCAACAGTTATGCACAGCTATTGGCAGCTGATCCGGCCGGGCCTGCCGAAGGTTTTGCCAAGGTGCGTCGTGGCGGGTCCTATCATTGCCCGGTACACCTGCTGCGCCCCGGTTACCGGGCGGCCAACAAGCCGGGTATTGTCTACGAGGTGAACGGCTTCCGCGTGATTGCCGAGCCGCGTTGAACTTGACCTTTCAGTGGTTGCAGCATAAATTCGCGTCTGATTCTGAAGCACGAAGACCTGGGCGACTATCGTGATACCGGTAAATTTGAACAATGAAGGACGTCAGCACCTGCGCAGTGACAGGAAGAACTCCCGTGTCAAGGTGCAGATACCCTGTGAAGTTGGTCCGCCGGGCGGTGAGATGAATGCCGCCCTGATGCTTGACCTGTCCTGTGGGGGTGTGAAATTCAGTTGTAACCAGCATGTGATTAACAGCATGTTCATCGAAAGCGAGGCACCGCTTGGTGTGGTGCTGGATGTCTTTATTAATATCTACTTTAATCTCTCTGAAGACGAGTCGCCCGACACGTCAATAAAAACCGGTGCGCGTGTCATTCATACCGAGCGTCTCGCGCAGGACCTGTTTCAGGTAGGTGTCGAGTTTATTGATCTGACGCAAGCAGCCCAAAAAAGTCTGCAAGACTTTATCGGCGGGTGTCGGGAAGAATAATTCCGCCGCGTTCCTGATGTCCCGGCTGTTTTTCCAGGCTATAAATATTGAAGCGTCGCTGCTCCCTTATGCCGGCTGCTTGAGCAGGTGCTCCGGCAGAAGCACGGCAACAGGGGATCGTTATACAAGTACGCCTTTTTGAATTCCCTGTAATGTGACCTCTTCTGATAATGAATTGGCGGCGCAAGATAGCCGTGTTTCCTTGTTGTTCTCCCATAATGTTTTGCAGCTTTCCCAGGCAGGGAAAGAATTTCAGGCTATGGAGGCAGGGTAATGTTGATATTAACGCGGAAGGTAAACGAGTCGCTGAAGGTCGGCGATGATGTGACAGTAACGGTGTTGGGGATCAAGGGAGCTCAGATACGGATTGGTATCAGCGCACCCCTGGATGTGGCAGTGCACCGGCAGGAAGTTTTTGAGAGGATCCAGCAAGAGCAGGGTGAAGCTGAGAACTAGGCGGTGAGCTGGCAATGGCGGACTGGATTACAGGCTCTTTCTTTCAGGGATAACTCTATTCCTGGTCGTATGACCTGAACTCCCCGGGAGATTTTCCGGTCCAGCGTTTAAAGGCGCGGGTGAAGTTGCTGGGTTCGGAAAATCCCAGCAGGTAGGTAATCTCCCCGATGCTGCGGCTGCTGTCACGCATATACTGCAAGGCCAGCTGCTGCCGGGTTTCACTCAGCAAGTTCTTGAAGTTGGTGTCTTCATCGCGCAGTCTGCGCTGCAGGCTGCGCAGACTGGTATTGAGTGTCTGGGCTATGTCTTCCTGGCTGGGTCCGCCATCCGGCAGCCCTTCAATAATTTTTGCCCGTACCTGCATGGCAAGATTGTTACGCTCATAACGTGCCAGGTAGTCGATGACGGTCTGGTCATTGAGTCGCGCAAGTTCCGGTTGTGCTGTCGGTAGCGGGGTATTAGCCAGCGTGGCAGCGAAGCTCAAGCGGTGCGCATCCGATGAATATTCAATACCGGAACCAAATATTGCTTCATAGGGGGCCTTGTCGCCGGGTTCAGGGCGCTGCATGGTAACGCGCACCGGCATGATGCTGGTTGCGGCAGTGATCTGGCACATGCGCAGAAAAATGGCCAGTCCGGCATCGGTTGCCGCATGGGAAAAGTCCTCCCCGAGATCCGGTACCGTAACCACCAGGTCGACAGTATTTTCTGTGTCGTCGAGCCGGAAGTCCGGCAGTGCGTTAATCAGGTGCGAATATTTTACCAGTCGACCGAGTGCGTCACGCAGCGTATCGCTGGCTAGCCAGGCAAAGCCGAGGCCATGCAATACGGCCGGCTGGAAGTGGTGTGCAACTGTCAGTCCGAAAGCCGGGTCACCGGTCGCAGCTATCGACAAGCGCCACAGTTGCATCGTTCTTATGGTCGGAATGCGGGCGTTTGCGTTGCAGCTGTCCTCGGGGTTGATGCCGGCTTGTGAGAGTAGCGGCGCCGGGTCATAGCCCTGGGTTTTCAGGGTCCGGGTGATCAGGGCAACGATGCTGCCGAGAGAGGTCACGTCTTCGGGTATACGCATGGGTATAAATTATGGTCTCCAGAGACTGGGTTTTGGCGTCAACTGATTAGCTGTTAACTGATTTTAATCATTACTGTATTGAAGCTGGAAGGCAAGCATAAATCGTGCATCAGCGTTATTGGGAGTCTCATGCTAAACAGGAAAATAAACATCAGTATCTACAGTCTTGCCTTGTTACCGGTTGATTATCTTGACCGCCTGGGCGATCCCTTCGAAACCACCTGTGCCGGGCGTTACATTGAGTCGGGATGTCGGCCGGTCTTTACATCCGGTATCCGTGCCTATCAGCTGGTAACCTATCTGCGGCTGGTGCGTGAGCATTACGGTCGAGGTGTGGCCAACCAGATTGGCAGCTACCAACGCCGACTGTTGCAGTCAGCGAATGATTCCATGGACAGGGATGTCATTGCCATTGAACTGGTGCGCGGCGCGCTAGAGAGCGAGCGGGTTACCGCTGATGCGTATCACGGCAGTGTTGAGATCCCGATTGAAATGAATATTGCGCTGGCGCTGTTACTGGGAATGCCAGGGTCGCCTTATTACAGTTCAGATGCGGAGCATCGCATCGTGAAAGCGAGCAGTATGGAAAAGGACCTGGACTGGTCGCTGTCGCAATGCCTGGTGAAGGCCGGTGAAGAAATAGAACGGATATTCTCACCGTTACTGGCCTGCATTGATTCCGGGGTGCGCGTAGATCATGTCGAGGACTGGTTGAGTGACAGGCAGCAGGCCGGCAAGATTAATTACCAATAGCAGTATCTATCAGTGCAGGAGCGGATCTCGTCTGCGAGTTGTTGCTACATTACAATTAAAAATACACCCAGTACCATCAACATACCGGCGACCAGGTTCTTCAGCAGTCCGGTTTCCTTGAACAGCCAGGCGCCGTAGAGCAAGCCAAACAACAGGCTGATACGCTTCACGGCGATCATGTAGGCCACCTCGATGTGTTCAATGGCATAAAAATGTGTGACTACCATGGCGCCCATGCAGGCACCAATC
>CAJQPV010000268.1 GCA_905480305.1 uncultured Gammaproteobacteria bacterium
AATGTTCAGTGGAGTCATTAACATCGTTATCGTGGTTCTGATATCCGTATGTATCATGGTTTACGTTTTGTGGAAGAACTCGCGGAAAATGGACGAGGCCATTAAGTTAACTGCGCAACAACGCAATCTCGTCAAGCAGGATGAGCGTGCACTTTCACTTTGCCGTGCCATACGGATTCTGAACCCGAATGTCACGGCAGGCGTTGACTATATCATCAGACAGGACTCTTCGGATCAGGCTCCGTATATTGCAGAATGGCTGGCCGATACCTCCCGGCCCGCCGAGGAAGAAATTAATGCGGCCCTGCTGGAAATATCGGATGCCAGTCACGAGGATAAATATGCCGCCATGAGACGGGCGGATTACCCGAGTGTAGAGGAACAACTGGACGCCGCGTACCAGGCACGTCAGGGGAACGATGCCAAACAACTCGAAGTAGACGAGAAAATTCGTCGCGTAAAGGAGCACTATCCAAAGGGGGAAGAATGTTTTTAGCCCGCAACCAGGGTCTGTGTATCCTTTGTAGTGTTTTGTAAGCTGTGGTGTGTTTTTAAGCACAGGCTTAAGATAAGGTGCTGCTTCATGGTGCTCGTTGTCACTGCATAGGGTGTTTTCACTCTAGATACAAACGCACAATATTTTTTAAATAAATCTGAAAGGAGTTGAGATGACTGCCTGTAAATTATCAATAATTGCTATGGCAAGTTTGTGTTCTATTCTTGCTTCCGGGATGGCTACGGCTGAAAAGGCTCCCGAGGAATGGTCTCGCACCCAGCCGTACCCGGTGCACGAGGTTTATTATCCTGGTACAGAGGCGCTTGCTGCTGATGAGATGCGGGTCATCGCCTGTGGTACCGGTATGCCGACGCCGCGTCTTAAACAGGCGGCGGGTTGTTTTCTGGTTGAGCTCGGTAATGGCGAGAAGTTCATCTTCGATATGGGTGAGGGCTCATACGAACGCATCGCGGCGCTTGGCATACCACTGGACCAGCTGGACAAGGTCTTTCTGGGGCACTTGCACCTCGACCATGCAGGCGACTTCCCGGCATTCTATTTTACCGGCCCGGTCAATAACCGGCTGCAACCGTTGCGTTTGTGGGGTCCCAACGGGATGAAGCCGGAATGGGGTACCAGGGCCTGGGTAAAAAACATGGAAGAAATGTGGGCCTGGGAGAAAGCCACCCGCGGTTCCGTCGTCGACCCTCGCGGGCTTACGCTTGAGGTGAACGAGTTTGACTGGACAGCTGTGAACAACATTATCTTCGACGAGGACGGGGTCGTGATCAGTACACTACCCGCCATACACGGTGAACAGTCGGTGAGTTTCATCCTTGAATGGAAAGGTTTGAAGTTTGCCTTTTCCAGCGACACGTTACCGTCGACAGGCTGGCGTGATCATGCTGTAGACGCTGATCTCTCTGTCCATGAATGCTTTCTGCCGCCAGAAATGATGATGTCTAAACTCGGCATGGCTGCATCGGAAGCAATCTTTGTCGGTACGCAGGCGCATACCTCGGCACAGGCGTTTGGCAAGATCATGTCGCTGACCAGGCCGCGACTGGCCGTTTGTTACCATTTTCAGAACGATCATGACACCTCCATGGCCGTCTATTCAGAAATCCGCAAGACTTATGATGGCCCCCTGGATCTTGCGCAGGATTTCATGGTCTGGAATGTGACGAAGGATGATATTCGTACCCGCATGGCCGTGCCGAATCACGAGAGCTTTCCGACGCCGCCACAGCGGCAGAAGCAGCCGCCGGATTCCATGAAAATTCTGGGCGAGATGTTTAGTGATACTACGCTTAACAGCGTCGAACCCGAGTCAGCGGCTGTTACCAATGCGCAGATCAAGGCGTTCAACGAAAGGAATGGCACGGATGTGAAGCCGGGGCTGACAGCGGTCCCGTTTATGGATAAAAAATAAAACGGCTCATAAGGATGCGGGGACGGTTTACCGGTCACCAGTGGGTCACTGGTAGATTGTCCCCGTAATCATCCGGATTGGGTATACTTCCCGGGATGAATTCCCTGACTGTTTTACCGACGTTTTGCCTGCTCGTTGCTATTTCCATGGCTGCCCCGGTCACGGCGGACTGGATTAATCTGACAGGCTCCGAAACCGCCCCCAATATTGCTGAAATCTACGTGATGGATGATCACGTCAAGCTGGTGCTTGAAGTGTACGTCGGCGATCTTGAGATCTTTGCAGAGCTGCTGCCGGATGACTGGTTGACAGGCAAGTCGGACAACCGGCCGGATGAGTCAGCCCGGATCCGGTATTTTGCCGAGAAACGTTTTCAGTTTATCACTGCCAGTGGGGAGAAATTGCCTGCCGAGGTAGTGTTGCTTGAACCCCGGGAACGCGTCGATCGACGTTCGCCCTTTGCCGGCATGATCAATCCCTATACCCGTCAGCGGGTTCCCGAATCACCCGCTGACAAGCGCGTGCTCTACGCAGAAATCATTTATCGCTTCGATAAAAAGCCGGCTGAGCTGACGATGGTGCCGCCCCTGGATGCTGAGGGACGTGCCGAGGCGACTATCGGTTTTATCGTCTACCACAAGTCAGTGCCTGTCATTGATTTCCGTTACCTGGGGGCGCCTGCGAAACTGGCTCTTGACTGGGATGACCCGTGGTATTCGAAATTCGAAAACCCGAACCTCAAGCGACATCACAAGTCAGCCCTGATGACGTTTTTGTATGTTGAACCCTATGAAGTACGTCACGAGATTCTGACCCGGGTCAGGGACCTGGAGCAATGGATGGATCTCGGCCTGCGTGGCGACGAGTACATTGAAGTGGACGAACTGGAAACACTGAAGCAACGCATTGGTGAGTTCCTGCTGACCCGAAATCCGGTTCTGATCGATGACAGCGCAGCTAAACCGATTCTCGACCGGAGCAATTACGTCAAGGTCGGGCTTACGGGCATCCAGCTGGTTGAGAAACCGGAACGTCTGGAAATTTCCACCGCTATCGTCGGCATTATTATTACCTACCTGACCGACGGACTGCCGCAGCAGGTCACGGTCGACTGGGACCTGTTTACCGATCAGGTGCAAAAGGTGCCGGCCACGGCGACTGACCCGGCGGGTCCGTTACCGACGTTCCTGTCAGCGGGTGACAATGTTCACAGGTGGACCAATTTTCTCAAGAACTACAAACTGCCCACGGTGCAGGAAGTGCAGGTGGCCGGGTCACTGGGTGAGTTCAGGCTGCCATGGATCAGTTTGATCTGTGCTGTGTTGCTGCTGTTGCCGCTCGTGCTGCTGTTACGGCGTATTCGCCGGGGTGGTTCTGTGGTCACGCCACTGGTGAGTGGGCTGGTGCTGCTGGTCGCAGGCGTGGTTGCCTGGCCGCTCGCCGGGATAACGGTCACCCGACCGGCAACATTGGCCGGTGAGATGCCGCCCGCGCAGGCACAGGACTTGTTGCAGGTACTGTTGAAGAACGTCTACCGGGCGTTTGATTTTCGCAACGAGGATGATGTCTATGACAAGCTGGCCTTCAGTGTCAGCGGTGAGTTGTTGGCGGATATTTATTTGCAGAACCGTAAGTCATTCTCAATTCAAAAAGCGGGTGGGGCACAGGCAAAGATCAAGTCCATCGAAATCGAGGCGGCAAGCGCCGAACGACTGGACGACCGCCCGCTGGCCTATGCCATCAAGAGCCGCTGGGCGGCGCAGGGATCGGTGGGACATTGGGGGCATGTGCACACGCGTCGCAATCGCTACGATGCCATCGTTACGGTAGAGGCGGTCGATGGCATTTGGAAAATTACCGACCTCGAAATTCTTGAAGAGCAGCGGGTTGATCCGGCCAGTGGTGCTGCCCCGACGTCCTCCAGTGCGTCATGATCGAGATTGATGCGCTTGAATTTGCCTATCCGGATGCCGGTTTTCATCTGCGAATCCCCGGGTTTTCGATAACAAAAGGCGAAAAGGTCGCCGTAATCGGGCCGAGTGGTTCCGGTAAAACGACCTTGCTGAACCTGGTTGCCGGGATACTGGTGCCGGCTCGGGGCAGGGTGGCTTGTGCCGGGACCGAAGTCAGTGCGCTGGCTGATGCGGCGCGCCGCGATTTTCGTATCAGCAGCATCGGCTTCGTGTTCCAGGACTTTGAACTGCTTGATTACCTCAACGTGCTCGACAATATTCTGCATCCTTACCGCATTACGCGGGCACTCCGCTTGACTGCCGGGGTGCGTGCGCGTGCCGAGAGTCTTGCCGGGCAGCTGGGTATTGCCGACAAGCTGCGACGTGGCGTGGAGCAATTGTCCCAGGGCGAAAAACAGCGTGTTGCCATTTGCCGGGCGCTGTTGCCGGGTCC
>CAJQPV010000269.1 GCA_905480305.1 uncultured Gammaproteobacteria bacterium
GCCAACGAGAAAGTGTGAATCACTTCACCGCCAAACACGAACAGGGATGTCAGCACCAGCAAGGTGGTAATAGACGTCATCAAGGTTCGAGAAAACGTCTGGTTGATCGAGGTATTGATAATTTCAACTGAAGTGCCCTTGCGCATCCTGCGGAAGTTTTCACGGATACGGTCAAATACAACGATCGTATCGTTCAGAGAATAACCAATCACGGCCAGCAACGCCGCCAGCACCGTCAGATCAAAATCAAACTGGAACAACGCAAAGAACCCGATGATAATCAGCACATCGTGTATCAGTGCGACTACCGCACCCGGTGCGAAGCGCCACTGGAAGCGCACCATGATGTAGATCAGGATACCAATCAGCGCATAGATCATGGCCAGCGCGCCCTGCTCGGTCAGCTCTTCACCGACTTGCGGGCCGACAAATTCTACCCGGCGCATTTCCATTGCAGCATTTTGCGCACGCAACACATCCATGGCATTCTGGCTCAGTTCGACACTGTCCTTGCCTGCCTGGGGCGCAATCCGCACCAGCACATCCCGTGACGAGCCAAAGTGCTGGACCTGGGGGCTACCGAAACCAGCGTTAGCCAGGGCGCTGCGAATACCATCGAGTTCAACGCCTTCCGGATAACCCACCTCAATCAGCGTGCCGCCGGTAAAATCGATACCGAAATTCAGACCCTTGGTGACCAGTGCGCCAAGCGAAACCGCCAGCATTACGGCAGACAGGATCATGGCAAAGCGGCGCTTGCCCATGAAGTCGATTGACAGCTTTCCTTTCAATAGTTGCATGGTTTTTTATCCTTCATACCGTCAGATGGACAAGTGGGAAACACGCTTGTGGCCACCATAAATCAGGTTGATTACTGCACGCGTACCGAGTATGGCAGTGAGCATGGATGTCACGATTCCGATTGAGAGTGTGACAGCAAAACCCTTGATAGCACCGGTGCCATAGCTCAGCAGAACCACGGCGGCGATCAGGGTCGTAATATTGGCATCGGCGATGGTCGAAAAGGCCTTTTCATAGCCGGCCTGGATACTCGCCTGGGGACTGTTACCGTTACGCAACTCTTCACGAATACGTTCAAAGATCAGCACATTGGCGTCAACCGCCATACCCACAGTCAGCACGATACCCGCTATACCTGGCAGTGTCAGGGTGGCCTGCAGCATGGACAGCACCGCGACGATCATCACCAGGTTCAGCGCCAGCGCTATGTCTGCCACCATCCCGAAGACCCGGTAATACAACGCCATGAATATCAGCACTGCAATGAAGCCGATGATTACCGAGTTAAAACCCTGCTCGATATTGTCCTTGCCAAGACTGGGTCCGACGGTGCGTTCCTCCACGATTTCGATGGGTGCAGCCAGCGCGCCGGAGCGCAGCAACAGGGCCAGCTCATGGGCCTCTTGCGGACTGTCCAGACCGGTTGTCTGGAAACGGTTACTGAAGACGCCGCGGATAGTCGCAACGCTGATAACTTCCTCGACGTTTTTAGTGTTCTTTACAGGCACGCCATCAACCAGCGTGGTCTCGGTTTTATTTTCGATAAAGACAACCGCCATCGGCTTGCCGACATTGGCCTTGGTAAACTTCAGCATGCTGCTGCCACCCTTGGCATCAAGCGACACGTTTACCATCGGTGAACCACTCTGCTGGTCAAGACCGGAACTGGCATTGGTAATCTGGTCACCGGTAGCAATCACGGCTTTCTTCAACAGCACCGGTTGACCATCCCGGTCGTAATAGAGTCGTGAACCAGCCGGGACATTGCCGGCAACCGCTGCCTGCGTATCATGCTCGTAATCAACTGCGCGATATTCCAGCGTGGCGGTAGCGCCCAGAATTTTCTTCGCTTCCGCAGTATCCTGCACACCCGGCAACTGCACCACGATACGGCCAGCACCCTGCTGGGTGATGACCGGTTCGGCCACACCCAGCTCGTTGACACGATTACGCAGGGTAAGAATATTTTGCTGCAGGGCGAATTTCTCGATATCGCGAACTTCCTGCTCACTAATCGACACCAGCAAACCGGGGTTCTTTGCGTCATCGATATCTGCTATGAGCAGCTCCGGGTATTCCTTGGCTACCAGATCGCGCGCGCGTTGCCGGTCTTCCTCATTGCGCAGCATGATGCGCACACCCTGCTCCTCTGCCCGCAGCAGCGCATAGCGAATTTTTTCATCCCGGAACTGCATGCGCAGTCCAAGGCCGTAGCCTTCTATGGCCTTTTTAACTGTGGACATCATGTCAACTTCCATCAGGAAGTGCACACCACCACGCAAGTCGAGTCCCAGATACATCGGCAAGGCGTTTGCCGCCTGCAACCAGCCAGGAATAGCAGGTGCCAGATTGAAGGCAACGATAAACCCGCTACCCAGTTCGGATTTAACGTAGTCAACCGCCTTGAGCTGCGTTTCTGTGGAATTAAAACGTACCAGCAATTTACCCGGCACTGTCTCGACGGACTTCACCGGGATATCCGCTGCTTTCAGGGCTGCACTCACCCTGTCAGCGACAGCCTGGTCAACGACGTTGTTACGGCTACCGGATATCTGCAAGGCCGGATCAGCACCGTACAGATTTGGCAACGCATAAATCACAGCGACTACCAGGATAAAAATCAGCAGCAGGTATTTCCACGCGGGATACTGGTTCATCATAAGCGTAACGATCCTTTCGGGCTTACAGCCCTTTTATTGTTCCTTTCGGCAGCACACTGCCAACTGCATGGCGCTGTAACTTGACGACCATACCTTCAGCCAGTTCCAGATCGACAAAGTTATCGCCAACTTTAGTTACCCGGCCCAGCAGACCACCATTGGTAACGATCTCATCGCCCTTGGCCAGCGCCTCGACCATCAGTTTGTGTTCCTTGGCCTTTTTGGTCTGCGGACGAATCAGCAGGAAATAGAACACCACAAAAATAATAATCAGGGGTAAAAAACTGGTCAGCGGATCACCGCCGGCTGCGTCTGCTGCGTGTGCATCTGAAATAAAGAAATTCATGCTGTTCCTCTCGCTTGTGTATTCATACAAATTCTGCGGACACAGAGCCCGCTCAGGGCTGCCCGTCGTCGGGACGATCCGCTAAAAGCGCCGTATTATGGCATAGACGGCGGCATTTGACCCCGCCTGCGGTAAAATTCCTCGCGGAAGGCCCGCAGCGACTGATCCGCGATCGCCGCCCGCAATCCGGCCATCAGATCCTGATAATAGGTCAGGTTATGCAGCGTATTCAGGCGGGAACCCAGAATTTCGTTGCACTTGTCCAGGTGATGCAGATAGGCGCGGCTGTAATTACGGCAGGTATAGCAACTGCAGGCGGCATCAACCGGGCCAGTGTCGGTCTTATTGGCGCTATTACGCAGCCGCACGATGCCGTCGCTGACATACATATGACCGTTGCGGGCATTTCGGGTCGGCAGCACACAGTCAAACATATCAATGCCGGCTGTAACTGCCTCGACGATATCCTCCGGCGTGCCCACGCCCATCAGGTAACGCGGTGCCGCCTCCGGCATGGCCGTTACCGTATGCCGGAGCACCTGCTCACGTTCCTCCCTGGCTTCGCCGACCGATAGTCCGCCAAGGGCATAACCATCGAAACCGATCTGCTTGAGTCCTTCAAGCGAGGCCGTGCGCAGGTCGCTGTACATCCCCCCCTGAACAATACCGAACAGCGCGGAAGGGTTATCAGCATGTGCCTCACGACTGCGACGCGCCCAGCGCAGTGACAGCTGCATCGAATCACGTGCTTCACTGACGCTTGCCGGGTACGGCGTACATTCATCAAAGATCATGACAATGTCCGAGCCCAGCGCGCGTTGTACCTGCATCGACTCTTCCGGCCCCAGGAATACCCGGTCACCATTCACCGGTGAACTAAAGGTGACGCCTGCCTCGGTAATCTTTCGCAATGCATCCAGACTGAATACCTGGAAACCACCGGAATCCGTCAGGATCGGACCGTCCCAGTGCATGAAATCATGCAGGGTACCGTGCTGGCTGATAATATCGGTACCCGGTCGCAGCATGAGATGAAAGGTATTGCCGAGAATAATCTGCGCCCCGGTGCCGCTGACCTCTTCCGGGGTCATCGCCTTGACGGTCCCGTAGGTGCCAACCGGCATGAACGCCGGTGTCTCCACCATGCCTCGATCGAATACCAGTTGCCCCCTTCGTGCCAGACCATCCATTTGTGAACAGGAAAACTTCACGCCGTCACGCTCCCGCCCTGCTCACCGGACTCGATGAACATGGCATCCCCGTAACTGTAAAAGCGGTAGCCCCGGGCCACGGCATGCTGATAGGCAGCCATCATGCGCGGATACCCGGCAAAGGCGCATACCAGCATCAACAGCGTCGATTCCGGCAGATGAAAGTTGGTTAGCATCGCATCCACACACCGAAACCGGTAGCCGGGCGTGATAAACAGATTGGTCTCGCCCTTATAAGGTTGAGGCAGGCCGCTACGGGCAGCCGTTTCCAGGCTGCGCACCACCGTTGTCCCGACGGCCACGACCCGACCGCCGCGTTCACGCGTAGCGGTGATTTTGTCGCAGACGGCCGCATCGACTTCCAGGTACTCGAAGTGCATGACATGGTCTTCAAGATTATCGACGCGCACCGGTTGAAAGGTACCCGCACCAACATGTAAGGTGACGAAGGCCATATCGATGCCACGTTCGCGCAATTGCGACATAACGCCTTCATCAAAATGCAGGCCCGCCGTGGGCGCCGCAACCGCGCCCGGCGTCTGCGCATAGATAGTTTGATACCTGGAGCGGTCACACGCTTCGTCCGCACGATCTATGTAAGGCGGCAACGGCATGTGACCATGGGCTTCCAGGATGTCCAGCACACGGCTGTTCCCGGTGAACTCAAGCCTGAATAAATCATCAACACGTTCAATAACCTGCACGGCAATATCCGGATCGAGCAGGAGTTCACTACCGGCACGCGGCGACTTGCTTGCCCGCACGTGAGCCAGCACCTGCTGTGGACCCGTGATACGTTCGACCAGCACCTCGACCTTGCCACCGGAGCCTTTATGCCCCCACAGGCGCGCCGGTATGACACGGGTATCATTAAACACCAGCAGGTCGCCCGCATTCAGCAGTCCGGGGAATTCAGCAAATTGGCCATCAATAATCTGCTCCCCGTGCGGATTGAGACGCAACAAACGGCTACCGCTGCGTTCCTTGCAGGGGTGAATCGCAATTTGAGCCTCGGGCAGCTCGTAATGGAAGTCGGTGCGCAGCATGGCGCGGGATATTAGCACAGGCGTAATCCGGTCTGGTGCTTGCCCGTACGACGGGAACCCTTATACTAAGCAACTTTCCGGCACAGTCGGAAATCAAGTAGCCATTTTAATCTTGCCGGGGTGGCGGAACTGGTAGACGCAGTGGATTCAAAATCCACCGGTAGTGATACCGTGCGAGTTCGATTCTCGCCCTCGGCACCAATTACAGCCATTGACCATAAATTACATGGTGCGGCTTTTCACCAACACACGGGTTTACCAGATGTCAGGCACACGTTTTGCACTAGAAGTACAACCACGCATTCCCAAGCCACTAAAACGGCTGGAAGACCTGGCAAATGACCTGTTTTACAGCTGGGACCGCCAGGTGCGGCGCCTGTTTACCCGGCTCGACCAGGACCTTTGGGGCAGTTCCGGACACAACCCCAAGACATTCCTGCGACGCATTTCCCAGCAACGACTGGAAGAAGCAGCCAGTGACCGGGTCTTCATGGAAGATTTTCAACGCGTGCTGTCTGCCTTTGATACCTACCACCAGCAGTGCAAACATTACCAGATCAGGAAACACTTCCATTGCGAAGATGACCTGGTCGCCTATTTCTGCGCCGAGTTCGGCTTCCATGAAAGTCTGCCAATTTATTCAGGTGGCCTGGGTATCCTGGCCGGCGACCATTGCAAGGCAGCGAGTGACCTGTGTGTTCCGTTTGTGGCCGTAGGGATTCTCTATCGCCAGGGTTATTTCAACCAGACTATAGACGAGCACGGCAGCCAGATATCGCATTACTCGCCTTCCGATTTTCACGATCTGCCGGTGACGCAGGCGCTCGACAAGAATGGCGTGCCACTACAGATAGAAATCGATTTTCCCGGTCGCAAAGTGTATCTGCATGTGTGGCGTGCACAGGCCGGACATATCACCCTGTACCTGCTTGACAGTGACCTGCAAAAAAACCAGGAACATGACCGCATCATCACCCATCAGTTGTACGGCGGTGACAAGAACATGCGCATACAACAGGAGATTGTGCTCGGCATCGGTGGTGTACGCGCACTGCGGGCACTGGGTATCCGGCCAACCGTATGGCATATCAATGAAGGGCATTCAGCCTTCCAGATTCTGGAACGCTGCCGCGAAGGCACCCTGAAAGGTTTTGACTTTGCCTGCGCACTGGAAGTAATTGCCGCCGGCACCGTATTTACCACGCACACTCCGGTCGCAGCCGGCCACGATATCTTTGACCATGACCTGATAACCGGTTACTTCCGCAAATATATTAAAGACCTTGGCATCGACATGACGCGGTTTATGGAGCTGGGCGCCACCCCTGGTAATCCGGACGCCTTCAACCAGACAGCCCTGGCGCTGCGTGGTTCGCGGTTCCATAACGGTGTCAGCCGCATTCACGGTTCGGTCGCCTCGGAGATGGAACACTACATCTGGCCGGAAGTACCACACCAGGAAAACCCGATCAGCTATGTCACCAACGGTGTGCACATGCAAACCTTCCTGGCGCGCGAGTGGTCCAACCTCTATGACATGCGCTTTGGCCGTGCCTGGCGTGACGAGCTGCTTAATGAAGAATACTGGGAGTGCATTGACGAAATACCAGAACACCAATACTGGAGTATGCGCCAGTCGCTGAAAACCGAGCTGTTCGAAAACGTTCTGCATCGCGCACAACGCCAGTACCGGCGCAATGGCTGCAGTGAAGCGCTGATAGACCGCATGACCCGGTATCTGACACCTGACTCCGACATCCTCACCGTTGGCTTCGCACGTCGCTTTGCAACCTACAAGCGCGCCACCCTGCTGTTTTCTGATGAAGAGAGACTCAGTCGTATTCTCAAGGACCCGGAACGCCCGGTGTTGCTGATTTTTGCCGGCAAGGCGCACCCGAGCGACATGCCCGGACAGCAGCTCATCAAGACCATTCACGAGTTCTCGCTGCGACCTGAATTCATCGGGCACATCCTGCTGCTGGAGGGCTATGACCTCGCGATGGGACGCAAGCTGGTCACCGGCGTCGATGTCTGGTTGAACACACCCGAATATCCGCTGGAGGCAAGCGGCACCTCCGGTCAGAAAGCCGCCATGAACGGCGTCATCAACCTGAGCGTACTGGATGGCTGGTGGGCCGAAGGCTACAACGGTGCAAATGGCTGGGCAATTACACCACATGATCCGCATTTTGACGCAGACTACCGCAACCATGAAGAAGCCACCGAGTTGCTGGAGCTGCTGGAAAACAAAGTCACTCCACTTTACTACGATCGCAACAGCCAGGGTTTTTCCGAAGGCTGGGTAGAAATATCCAAGGCCTCCATGAAATCGGCCATCCCGAATTTCAACGCACAACGCATGGTCAGGGATTACGTTACACACTTCTATGCACCGGCCAGTCGTCAGAACAGCAAACTTTGCGCGGATGATTATAAAGGTGCCAAAGAACTCGCGGCCTGGAAGGCTATGGTTAACCGCGCCTGGCCAAACGTAACGCTGCACCGGACGGACAAGTCGCCGTCTGAAATGATGTCCGGTGACAGCCTCAACATCAAGGTAGCCGTGGAACTGGGTGAATTAACCGCAGAGGATGTGGTACTGGAGTGCATTATCGGCACAGCAATCGAGGCTGAAAATAATGCTTTTCATGAGCACGAACACGTCAAGCTAAGCCCCAAGGGCAAAGACGGTGACGGCAACAGTATTTTCGGCATTCACCTGGTACCACCACTCCCCGGACTGCAATTCTACAAACTGCGCCTGTACCCGAGCCATCCCCTGCTGAGCCACCGGTTTGAAACGGGACTTATTCGCTGGTTATAGCG
>CAJQPV010000270.1 GCA_905480305.1 uncultured Gammaproteobacteria bacterium
GTTACCGTCCTCGTCAGCATTCAGCACCCCGCTGGGGACGATACCGCTGGATACCGAAATACTGCAGCAACTTGAGCAACTGCAACAGGTCAGTATCGACAATGAAGCACACGCGGGTGAACATTGCCTGGAAGTACACCTGCCGTTTCTGCAAAAAACCCTGCATGACTTTAGTCTGGTGCCCATCCTGGTCGGTGAAACAACCGCAGAAGAAGTCTCCGAAGTAATTGAGTTACTCTGGGGTTCTAACGAGACGCTGGTCATTATCAGTTCCGATCTCAGCCATTACCACGATTATGAAACAGCCACAAAACTTGACCAGGCGACCTCCCGGGCCATTGAGTCGCTGGCATATGAAGACATTGATCACCACGACGCCTGTGGCAGCAGCCCGGTTGGCGGACTACTGCTGTATGCCCGTCGGCATGATTTGCACATGAAAACGATTGACCTGCGGAATTCCGGTGACACCGCAGGGCCCCGTGACCGCGTCGTGGGTTATGGCGCTTACATCCTGACCGACTGATATGTCCTGTTCAACTGCCGAGCGCATGGTACTACTGGGGATTGCCCACAAATCAATCGAGTGCGGACTGCAAACCGGCTCTGCGTTCAAACCGGATACAAAAGCTTATCCCTCACCGTTGCTGCTAACACGCGCAAGCTTCGTTACCCTTAAACATGATGAAAAATTGCGCGGTTGCATTGGTTCACTGGAGGCATGTACCCGACTGGTAAACAGTGTCGCCGAGAATGCCTATGCCGCAGCTTTCCGGGACCCCCGGTTTCCGGTATTAACCTCTGCGGAGTTTGGCAGCCTGACAATAGAGCTATCCGTGCTTGGACCACTACAGGCCATTCAACACAACTCCGAAGCTGATTTATTAGCTCAATTGCAGGCAGGAAGGGATGGCTGGGTAATACAGGAGAACCACGCCAGGGGAACTTTTCTGCCATCAGTCTGGGATCAGCTACCCGATGCACACCAGTTCCTCAAACATCTGAAGATGAAAGCCGGTCTGGCTGCTGACTACTGGTCTGATAATATTGAAGCCTGGCGTTATTCGACCGAATCTTTCTCTGCACGCGCCGAAGATGCAGTGCAGTATGCAATACCGGGGATTACCTCTGGGTAGGATACAGCCAGGCAAACATCATGGTTGCCAGCAACAAGGTCAGCAACAATGGCCGGGTCGAGGATGACTGATTGTTATTTTTGTAGAGATACTGCTGCACCAGCGTAGCGTCATCGTTGCGGCGTCGATCCTTGCCATGCCGCCGCTCCGCGTGACCAGCCTCCCTGTTGTGACATCGCTGGCTACGACGTTCCGCCTTCCTTTCATCAACCTGGAAGCGCGCTTCAACCAGCTCCTGATAATCACCCCAGCTCTCCAGTTTTGTCACCTGCGGCGGTAACATCCCGGAAAAACGGTTGGCTGGCGCCCACACTGTTTTATCGGTACTTAGCTCATCAGCAAGCCTGATACGTCCCAGCAACAGATAACGGGTTATTTCATCGGCACTAAAGGGGCCACGAACCACCCCTTCCCGCCGCGAATACCACTCAGACGGGTACTGATCATGCGTTGTCACCGTATGCGTGCGCATCTCGATTACAAGCTGTTTAGTCAGCCAGCCAGTCTGACATGCGCGCGCGCAAACGAATCAGTGCCTGGCCATGTATCTGGCAGACGCGTGATTCACTGACGCCGAGAATGTCACCAATTTCACGCAGGTTCAGCTCTTCATCATAGTAGAGCGCCATAACCAGACGTTCACGTTCCGGCAATCCCTTGATGGCATCTGCAAGACCGACCTTGAAGTCACTTTTCTGAAGATTCTCGAGCGGCTGATTCGGCTGACGTGCCTGTTGCGCAAAGTTTTCCTCACCCAGCGTGCCCGGATCTTCATAACTGAAAATGCGACACCCGGTAGCATCCTGTAATATCTTGTGATAATCGTTCAACTCAAGCCCCATAACCTTGGCGACTTCAACGTCCCGGGCATCACGGCCCTTCTCGTTTTCAATCTTGCGCACTGCCTCGGCAACTTCCCGTGCCTTTCTGTGCACAGAACGCGGTGTCCAGTCAGTGCGACGAATCTCGTCAAGCATGGCGCCACGAATCCGGATACCAGCGTAGGTCTCGAAACTGGCACCCTGTTCCGGGTCAAATTTTCTGGACGCCTCAATCAACCCAATCATGCCGGCCTGCACAAGATCATCCGCCTGAACACTGGCCGGAAGACGACTCATCAGATGATATGCAATACGTTTCACCAGTGGTTCGTGCAATACAACCAGCTCATTAGTTGTCTTTACATCAATAGTTACCTTGACTGCTGTGCTTTTCATGATACCACCTCCATTTTAATATTTTCTTTATCAATCAATCGCTCTACAAAGAATTCAACATGCCCGCCTGCGCATTCGGGTTGCGGCCAGTCCATGGTTCGCCTGGCAAGTTTTTTGATAGCCATGGCAGAAGGACTGCGTGGAAAACTGTTTATAACTGTCTGGTGACGAACTACGGCCTTGCGGATATTTTTATCAGCCGGGATATAACCTGCATATGAAATCTGCAGGCTATGGTTATCTGAGAAGTGTTCTATGAGATTCTGAAACAGGGCATTGGCCTCACTTGCCGTATCCACCTTGCTGGCAAGTACCCGGCATCGGGTAATTCCATAATCATGGTAAAAATGTTTGAGCTGGGAAACGCAGTCACGGATAGAAGCCGGCTCGTCGCAGACAACCACGATGATTTCGTTAGCTGCCTTGCAAAAGACAGCTACACTCTCGGCAATACCGGTTGCCGTATCGACGATCAGCGTATCGATCGGCTCTTTCAGGTCACTGAATGCGCGTACCAGGCCGGCACATTCCTGCCAACCCATATTGGCCAGTTGCCCGATACCCGATGCAGCTGGAATAACCTTGAGATTGTCACCACCGGTTAGCAGGATTTCTTCCAGCCGGCACTTGCCACGCATCACATCATAAAGTGTGTGTTCAGGCTCGAGTCCCAGCAAGACATCAACGTTTGCCATACCCAGATCAGCATCCAGTATCAGGGTACGTTTGCCATCATTAGCAAGCGCCTGCGCCAGGTTTACAGCAATATTTGTCTTACCTGTGCCACCCTTGCCACCTGCTATTGCAATCACCTGTACCGGTGATAGCGACAGAGGGTTCGTTTCTCTGCTTGAACAGCCAAGTTTAATATCAGATAGACGCATCTGGGTTGCCGTCTATGTTGCAATTGTTGAGGTAACGCATGTTCATGTTGAGTATTCCCGTATCGCTGTTAACTTCCGCTTGCATTACTGGTAGCAACTTGCGTACCAACATGAGAAGAGATTCAAAATTCAGCAAAAATAAACCCTATATTATTGTTTTTATTATTAATTTATTTCTGTCACGGCCGCGGGTAGCTGTCGTGTGACTGCGTCACACTTTTGACTATTCGGGATAATCACACGAAAATGGCGGAAAATTGCCGGATTAATGACTCGTTCAGGCAGTTACAGAGAACCCCCTGAGCCGACATAAAAAAACAACAAGGGATAAATGCACAGGCTGGCACGTATACATCAATTACAGCGCTGAAGGAGATGGCAGCCAGCCGCCAGCAAGCGGCGCTTAGGTCAGATCACGTGGTCGGTTTCTGACAGCCAGTTTGAAAAGTGATGATCTGCAAGCGGTTTGCTGATATGAAAGCCCTGCGCTATATCGCAACCCAGTTCGTTCAACATGTCCCAGGCCAGGCCATTTTCAACCCCCTCGGCCACCACCTTGTAACCAAGGTTGTGACCAAGATCAATAATAGACCGTACGATTGCCACATCTTGCTGATCAAAAGCTACATCAATAATAAACGACTGATCTATCTTCAGGGTATGAATAGGCAACTGCTTCAGGTAGGACAAGGAAGAATAACCGGTTCCAAAATCATCGATGGCAATAGTGACACCCATATCACTTAGACGATTAAGAACATTGGTAGCACCGGCAACATCCTGCATGAGCGTTGCCTCGGTGATTTCGATTTCCAGACATTCTCCGTCAGTTTCAGCCTCGTTTAATGACCACTGAATCTTTTCCAGTAAACGCGGGTTCAGGAACGAACGCGCTGACACATTAACCGCTACCGGAATATGCATGCCGTCATAGGACCACTGCTTGCATTGCCGCAACGCAGTGACCAGCACCCAGTTGGTAATCGGCGTTATCATCCCAAGCTGCTCTGCAACCGGAATAATGCGTTGCGGCATTACCGTACCCTCCACCGGATGCTCCCAGCGAAGCAGCGCCTCAACACCGGTAATTCGCGAGGTCTGCAAATCGACCTGGGGCTGGTAGTGCAACATGAACTCGTTGTTGTCGAGCGCTACACGTATCTGTCCTGAATAACGCAACTGATCCACCGGACTTACATCATTCTGCGGATCAAAATACTGGTACGGCAAACCATTGCGCTTGGCCCGATGCATGGCGCATTCTGCATTGGTGAGCAAACTTTCTTCATTGGTGCCATCTTCAGGAAAGCAGGCTATGCCCATTGTCAGGTTGACACATAACTGTTTACCATGCGACGAGAACGGACTGTCAAAGGAGTCAAGTATCTGCGTGATCACCCTGTCGGTAGCCGCTCGCGCACTGTTGGCCGGCTGCATCAGGATGCCAAACTGGTCTCCGCCAAGCCGCGCAAGTGAATCTGACTCACGAACGATTGAATTCAACCGGTCGGCCACATCGCGCAGCAGAACATCTCCGACGTCGCGGCCCAGCGTGTCGTTGTACATTTTGAACTGGTTAATATCGAGCGAAATAACAATCACCTGTGACCCCGGTATGCGACGCGATGCCGCCAGTGCCATATTCAGATGATCACTCCAGAGCGCACGATTGGGCAGCTGTGTCAGCGTGTCGGTTGTTGCCAGTTGCTCCAGCAACTTGCGTTCGCTGATCAGGTAGTTGATATCTTCGAGAATACAATGCACCTGCACCGGTCGTTGTTTTTTGCACCCCAGCGACGGGAACATGGAAACCCGGTACCAGTGCTGCCCGGCACCGGCCAGAGACATACGCACCTCGGCAAAACTGCGCTTGCCGCTGACGGCAGAATGCCACGCATCAAGCAGTTGCTGCTGATCCTCTGCGGCGGTATCTGCCAGGCAGGGAACGGGAGCAGCCAGCTTGTCGGTATACATAATCTGCAGGGCAGCATTCGCGTAGATAACCCTGCTGCTGTCTATATCGACACTCCAGACATAGTGCGGGATACCGGACAACAGGTCCTCGACGGCTCCCAGCTCCCGCTCAAAGTAGCGCATCTCTTTTTCAAGGCTATCGTGATCTGATTGCCAGAAGCCTTCAAGCGTCAGGCCCATATCACGCAGCAGCAACCGGTCGGTAACAGACTTCAGGGTTGCTTTCTCGGTAACAGATGCGTCCAGCCCGGACAGGCTTTCTGTTAAAAAATTAATCAGAAAATTATAGGACGCGACTATCCAGAGTGGGCGAAAACCATGTTCGCGCAAGGTACTGCCCGTCGTCAGCAAATTTGTCTGCGAGGTGGTATTTGAAGGATTGACCACGCTATCAAGCATACAGGCCATTTCGGCACGTATCAGCGATGCGGCATCGCCACCGCCACGTTCGAAGCTGTATAGCACAGCGGCAATATCTGGTGAGTTAAACAGGTAATCATAATAGGCCTCGGCAAAACCGGATGTGCCATTGACCAATGCTTCGCGATATTTCTCAAGGACAGCCAGCTCTTCAGGCAGAACCAGCAACAAATAGTTGTATTCTTTTACCAGGGAGTCAGGCAGGTCTTGACGCTGGCAGCCATCATCAGCATGAGTCTCCCGCGCCTTGCGCCCGCGTTGCTTGTTGCTATCAGCCATTTTGTTATACGTTTATATTGTTCTGTTCAGGTGACAAAATCAAAGAAATTCTGCTACCTGTGACTGTATACAAATGGGTACTATCATCTCGACTGCTCATGGTCAGATAGCCATTACAGGCAGATGCAATCATCTTACAAGTATCTGAAAAGCATGGATCCCCATCCAGACTTTATTATTATTACTGCACCCCGCTTGCTATTCCCGCTGTGATGGTTGCAGCAAAAATCCCGGCCAGTATAACCCAGGAGATCACTATTCTACGAGCATTCTCTGGATACTGCCGTTTATCTTCAGGCGGGTCTTTGCAAACCGTATTTCCTGAGCTTCTCTACCAGTGTAGTACGTCGCATTCCAAGCCGCCTGGCGGCATGCGCGACCACGCCACCTGAATCCGTTAGAGCCTGTTTGATGTAGCTGATCTCCATGTAACCGAGATGCTCTTTCAGATTAAGTCCATCTCGTGGCAAGCGGGGGTCGAGATCCTCGGATGTGACCGGCGCCCCGACCAGCGAGTCAACCAGCTTGTCAGTAACGTCAATTTCACCATTCTGGAATTTTTCCGGGAGGTCTCCGGCATCCACTACACCGTAGGGATGTAAAATTGCAAGGCGCTCAACCAGGTTTGCCAGTTCCCTTACATTACCCGGCCAGCCATATTGACACAGTGCATAGATGGCACCAGGGGACAGCCTTACGGATCCACGCTTCTCATGCTCAATACGCCGCACCAGTTCATTTACCAGCAACGGTATGTCCTCGACACGGTTTCGCAGCGGCGGCACCTCAATCGGAAAAACATTCAGGCGATAAAACAGGTCCTCTCGAAAGTCTCCTGCCTTGATGCCCTCCTCAAGATTTCGGTGAGTTGCCGCCAGGATACGCACGTCAGAAGTAAGGGTTTTGTTGGAGCCTACCCGTTCGAATGTTCGCTCCTGCAACACCCGCAATATCTTGACCTGCATCTGCAGGCTCATGTCGCCTATTTCATCAAGGAAAAGCGTACCGCCTTCGGCCATTTCAAAGCGGCCCTCGCGGTCGCTGATGGCACCGGTGAAGGCCCCTTTCTCATGACCAAACAATTCTGATTCCAGCAGGTCTGACGGAATAGCACCACAGTTGACCGGTACAAAAGGCCCTTCGCGACGTGATGAATGATAGTGAAGATTACGCGCTACAACTTCCTTGCCGGTCCCGGATTCACCAAGGATTAAAACGTTGGCATCACTGCCCGCCACCTGGTCAATCATCTTGCGAACATTCTGTATAGGGCGGCTACTTCCTACCAGGCTGCGGAACAGTTCTACCGGGCGGTCTGAAACACCCGGTGAACGATGTGAATTTGTATACACTTCTGCCTGATGCAAGGCACTGGTGAGCTGGGAATATTGCGTAGGTGTTTCGATACGACCAAGAATGCATGAACCAGCTTCAATCGTCACCGTCGGTTCCTTGCCTTTCTCGGAGAGAAGATAGATTGGCAGATTTTCATCAAAACTGTGAACTTCGCCAAGCAATGTTGCAAGTGTGCTATCCGATTCACAACTACCAATTAGAACTGCCTGAATACTGCTGGCATCACCGGCGTATTCTTTCCAGCGACCACAATCCCTAACGAGCACCGGGTTATAATTTATGAATTTCAGTATGGCCTGTATCTCCAGACCCAATTCAGGATCTGCTTCGATTATCAGAATCTTGGGCTCACTAGGCATTGTTTTTCCTAAGGTGTTTTGCGATTGATGCGCGTGATTATCGTAAAAACCCGACAATTATTAAAGTTTTTTATCCCCTGTCATTAAGTGGAAGTTAAACACCCGGCTGTAGCTATGTCAAAGTAATGCTGGCGCGACACGTATACACCCAAAATCAAGGCGCTTTTTATACGCCGAAAAACTTACTATACCACTGTTATTTATAAATTTATTAACCATCGAGATGACAGAGCAGGTCACGATTTTGACAAGCAGAAAAACATCAGTCACAGCAACACCAGAATGACTTACTTGTCAGGCTGTTTCTTCAACGGAAATACAGCACGATGAAGTCACCCATCGAGAGCGCGTCAATATATTGTCGATATGTGCACCGAAACACAAAATCCATCTAAACTCTTTGATTCGACGGACGATAAGTTAACTGTGTCAGGGATGCACAAAAAACAAAGCGATTTTAAATTTAATAAGCAGAATAGCAAACACAAAGGCCTGTTCACACATGTTAAAAAAAACCAATAACACCACAGAGAAAGTGCCTGATCGCATTGATGAAATACGTTTACAACTTAGTGAAGATGACTATTTCGTCGACAGCCTGCAAATAGCCGACAGGATTATTGATATAGAACTGGCACTTGCCGGTAGCAAATAGCCAACAACAAACAGCCACTGATTCACCACTGGCAGCAGACCAGGCCGCTACCCGGAAAAAGCCCCGGCCTGACGTTGGATCACACTCAAAGCATAGTGTTAGAATCCCGAATAACAGGTTCTGTATAAACCAATTTTCCCTTACGGGGCCGTAGCTCAGCTGGGAGAGCGCGTCGTTCGCAATGACGAGGTCGGGAGTTCGATCCTCCTCGGCTCCACCACATTACAGACTCCTGCCCCGGTAGCTCAGCTGGATAGAGCAAGCGCCTCCTAAGCGCTAGGTCGGACGTTCGAATCGTCTCCGGGGCACCATTTCACACAGGAACTATCTAGTACTTTCGTCTAATTGAGTCGGATACCCATAGTATCTAGTATGGATACAGTTGCTGCAGAGATTAATTGCAAGCTGTACTTTTAAAATGCCAAACAGGGATGGTTAAATGAACTACAAGGGCCTGGCTGCTGCAGTATTTCTGTGTGTCACGCTTGCTAATATATCCACCCCGGCCAGTGCCAGTGCCAGTGCCAGTGCCGAACAGATTACCAGTCACAGCGCGGCACAGTTTCAGCCTCAGAATGAATCCACTACCATCAGGTCAACCGAGGTCGTAAAAATACCTGCCGGTCAGGATAATCCTGTGAAATTCAGCATGCTCGATACGATATGCATTGTCAGTCTTGCAGTAGCAGGGCTGGTGCTTTTAAAAAGAGTACAAGGCGAGTAACCAATACCAACAGGCAATTCCTGGCTGTCCAGCCATCACCTGCCCCGGAGTGATACTG
>CAJQPV010000271.1 GCA_905480305.1 uncultured Gammaproteobacteria bacterium
ACCTCGCCCTGATACGGCCGCCAGCACAGGTTGCCGGCCGTGTCAGGGCACCCCTCTAGCTCCGGGAAAACACCCCGCATTTCACCTTCACCGAACCGCCATCTGGGCGCCTGGTACCCCTGATCCAGACACACTCAAGCCTCCCCCGTTTCACTATTTGCCTTCGAATAAATTTGGGCGCCTTGACCTGAAAAATTATAACTTATTGATAATGATATTAAAAAAATAAGGCCTTAGTGTAAGAAAAATCAACATTAAATGGAACTGATGGTGTGACGATATGTCTCACTATAAGCATTTAATAATATTGTTATACTATGATGCGTAACATGCGTGGAGATATGGACATGATGAAACATTTAAAACAGATTGCACAGACTGTAGCCCTGCTTACGATCACTGCGTTCGCTTTTGCAGAAGACGCGGAATTGTGCTCGCCCTTCATAGATGGCAAGGTCGACTCAGCATTGCTGGAGACCATGCTGTCAGCAGCGCAGCAGGGCCACCTCTACCGCATTCAGAAATCCAGCTCACAGGTCGGTTTCTGTGTGGACAGTAAACTGTCGCGAATCGAAGGCAGCTTCACTGACTTCCAGGGCGGTATGTCGCTGGATCATGGTGGGAAGGGTGACGGCCAGACCATGGTGCTGATCAAAACCAGCAGCCTGCAAACCGATAGTAAGCTTGTGAACAGCATGGTCAAGGGCGAGCATTTTTTTGATGTCGAGCATCACCCGGAAGTGCTGTTTGTCAGCAATGGCTTCAAATGGACCGGGCCGGATACGGCCGTACTGACAGGCAAGCTCACCCTGCGGGGAATCACAAAACCTGTCATCTTCAATGTTAAAGTGACGACAGTGGACGATGAACCGATAGACCAGGCCAAAAGGGTACTCGTCAAGGCCACCACGTCAATCAACCGGGCCGACTTCGGCATGGACGAATTGACCACCGTAGTAGAAGGTAATGTACAGTTGTGTATGAGTGTCGAGGCGCTCAAGTACGAAGCCTGAAACATTGGCGTGAGGCCGCGGCAAGGCAGATCGAATTTTTTCTGACCGCCTTGCCGCCAGCCTGCCCTCCCGCTACATCGGCCAAACCCATACAATCATCGGTATTGATACCACGATAACCAGCACTTCCAGCGGTAATCCCATGCGCCAGTAATCACCAAAGCGGTAACCGCCAGGCCCCATGACGAGGGTGTTGTTCTTGTGGCCGATGGGTGTCAGAAAAGCACAGGAGGCGGCAACCGCGACAGCCATCAGAAAGGGGTCCGCGCTTACCTGCAAATGGTTGGCAATATCCATGGCCACCGGCGCGGCAATCACTGCGGTAGCCGTATTGTTCATGACATCGGACAGCGTCATCGTCACGATCATTAACAGCGTCAGCACCACTACCGGGGAATATCCGTCAGCCAGACCGGTTATGCCAGCAGCCAACAGGCCGGTACCGCCGCTGGTCTCAAGCGCTACCCCGAGCGGAATCATTGACCCCAGTAACACAATCACAGGCCACTCGATTGATTCATACACCTGGCGTGCCGGCAGGATATTCAGCAGTACAAAAGCGGCCACCACGATGGACAACGCAACCGGCAAATACAGCACACCAACGCTGGCCAGTATGATAGCCGCAGCAAACAGGCCTGCAGCCAACCAGGCCTTGTGACGCTTCGTCGGTGTAAGTTTGTCGGCACCGGCCAGCGGCAAGGTACCCAGCCAGCTGCTGACTTCAGCGAGCAACTCGCCAGGACCAAACAGCAACAGTACATCACCCGCCCTGATTTCCAGCGTCCGCACCTGCTCTCGAAACTGCCTGCCCTGGCGCGACACACCCAGCAAGGTGACATCAAAACGGTTCTGTAATCTTAAAGTATAAGCGGCACGCCCCTCGATACGCGCACCTCCCGGTACCACGACCTCCAGCAATGTCATGTCTTCATTGCTGAGAGGACCGGTATCTTGTCCCCTCGCCTGGTAATCCAGCTTCAGCACACCAACAATCTTGTCGATCGCTTCAGGCACCGCTTCCACCACCAGGATGTCACCGACGCGCACCTCGGACAACCGCGCCTGGCCAGGCAAGCGTTTACCTCGACGTATCAGACCAATGACAGCCACATCCTCTTCTTCAGCCAGCGCATCAAGATCACGCACACGTTGACCAATAGCCGGGGAGTCCTCCGGCACGTGCAGTTCTGCAACATAGCCACTGACATCAAACAGTTTCTGCGCCGTCTGTTGTTCCTTGTATCTGGCCGGCAACAGTCGCCAGCCGATGGTCGCAACAAACAGCACGCCAACCACTGCGCAGGCAAGTCCGACCGGCGCAAAATCGAACATGGAAAAACTTGTCCCCGTGGCCTGCTGGCGAAATTCGGCAATAATAATATTGGGCGGCGTACCGATCATGGTGATCATGCCACCGAGAATAGTGGCGAAAGAAAGCGGCATCAGTGTCAATGCCGGACTGCGCTTTGCCTTGCTTGCCGCCTGCATATCCACCGGCATCAGCAAGGCCAGCGCCGCAACATTGTTCATTACGGCAGACAGGGCAGCCGCAATACCGGACATGCCGGCAATATGTGTTTGCAGGGAGTGAGAGAAGCGGCTGACCTGCCTGGCCAGCTGTTCAACAACACCGGAGTTGGACAAGCCCTTGCTGACGATCAATACCAGCGCAATGATAACGGTGGCCGGGTGACCAAACCCGGAAAATGCCTGCTCTTTTGGCACCACACCGAGCACCAGCGCCGCGATCAGCGCCATGAAGGCAACCAGGTCATAACGCAAGCGCCCCCAGATCAGCAGCGCGAATACAACAAACAACAGCGAGAATAATATGGTTTGATCTGTCGTCATTCCGGCTCCCCTGGTTACCGGAAAACTATAACACCCGCAAGCAGCATCAGACTAGAGCGTCAACATCCCTAACCAGTAAACGCGATCAGGCAATCTGGTCATCCGCAACGTGATAGCGCGGATCTTCCATTACATTCACCTCAACCAGGCTGCCGGCCTTTTTTAATAACTGGCGGCATTCTTCGCTCAGATGTCTCAAGTGCAGGGTTTTTCCTGCCTTGATATATCTTTCTGCAAGATTATCAATCGCCTCAATCGCCGAGTGATCAGCAACCCGGGAATTCTGGAATTCGATAATGACATCATCCGGCTCATCTTCCGGATTAAACAGCTCCAGAAAGTTTTTTACCGAACCGAAAAACAACGGGCCATTCAACTCGTGAACACGCGATCCATGTTCATCGTCGTAGGTATTGATATTGATATGCTTGGCATGCTCCCAGGCAAACACCAGCGCCGAAATAATCACACCCACCACCACCGCGACGGCCAGGTCGGTAAGCACCGTCACAGCCGATACCGTAATCAGCACAAAGGCATCAGTTGCCGGAATTTTTCCCATGATGCGCAGGCTTGACCATTCGAACGTAGCCAGCACCACCACGAACATGACCCCTACCAGCGCGGCCATTGGAATGCGTTCAATCAGGGGGGAGGCAAACAGGATAAACATCAACAGGAACAGTGCCGCGGAAACACCGGAGAGGCGCTGGCGTCCGCCCGAGTTCACATTGATCATGCTCTGCCCGATCATGGCACAGCCACCCATACCGCCGAACAGGCCGGTCACCGTGTTGGCGATACCCTGCCCCACACACTCACGGTTGCCACGTCCGCGGGTATTGGTGACCTCATCAATCAGGCTCAGTGTCAGCAGTGACTCAATCAGACCAACGGCGGCGAGAATGAACGCATACGGCAGGATGATAAGCAGTGTTTCAAAAGTAAACGGAACCGCAGGAATATGAAAGGACGGCAGACCACCCTTGATGCTGGCAAGGTCACCGACCGTAATGGTATCGAGGTTGAACCCTGTCACCAGCAGAGTCACGGTAATAATCGCTGCCAGTGCCGCCGGGAAACTGCTAGTCACTTTCGGCAGGAAGTAAACAACAAACAGGGTAAGCACAACCAGGCCGGAAAAAATCAGCAGCGCATCACCACTCAACCACTCCTTTACACCTTCCGGCGTGGTCACCTGGAAGTGTTGCAGTTGTGCGAGAAAGATAACGATCGCCAGGCCATTCACAAAACCCAGCATGACCGGATACGGCACAATGCGAATAAACTTGCCGAGTCGCAACGCACCGGCACCCATCTGGAACAAGCCGGTCAGCACCACCGCAGCGAACAGGTACTCGACGCCATGCTCGGCAACCAGCGCCACCATCACCACCGCCATGGCACCGGTAGCACCTGATATCATGCCGGGACGCCCACCGAATATGGCTGCCAGCAGACCGACCATGAAGGCGGCATACAAACCTACCAGCGGATCGACCCCGGCCACAAATGCGAACGCCACGGCTTCCGGCACCAGCGCCAGTGCCACGGTAAGACCTGACAAAACCTCATTTTGTACGCATGCACGGCAAGTGCAACCAAGCTTGAACATTAATGACCTATCGGGGGAGGGTATGCTTTAAAAGACGGCGTACTATATCAGAACATCCTAATATAATAAAGACAAAGCTGCGCCTGATCGCGGCAGCGGAGGTGCGCCGGCCTCAATCACATGACAGCGAGCTTGATGGTGCAAACAGCACAACTGCATTTTCACAACCGATTTTGCGTGCCACCGCAGGCGGCAATTGCGCCAACCAGCGACGGTGGAATGACCAGAAACGTCCCAGCTCCTGCCAGCCGCTGTCCGCCTCATCCCAGCGATCCAGCTGGTCGACCGGCCACACCGGATCGGAACCCGTCATAAAACGCCCCGGATACTTCAGCAGCAACGCCTTCCACGCCGGCAGCAACATACCCGCTTCATCCGTCAACGGATTATTCACAAAGCGCCAGGGATCACGCGCACCGAGTCCACCGCTAACATTACCACAGCGCGAAAGCACCGAATCAACATCTGCCGGCTCCAGCAAGGCACCGCTATGCGCCCACACGATACGCGTATCGGGAAACGCTTCACAGACAGACAGCATAAAGTCCGGGCGTGAAAATTCCGTATGAATCATCACCGGCACATCAAACTCGTTGCCCAGGGCCAGCAGTTGCTTTAAAACGATCGCCTTGTCGAATGCCGGTGCAAAACCGCCAATGACATGTAACTCGCCGATGCCTCGATACTGACCAGATGAGAGGGCTGCACGCGCACGCGTTACCGTAGCGTCTTCATAGGCCCAGCGGTACCAGTCACCGCCTTCCCGATACGGGCTGAATATCGGCACAATCCTGGCAGGCGCCAGCGCCTGCAACTGCAGCGCCAGCTGCGCCGGCGTGCCGATAACCACGCCCATGACAATATTATGCTGATCGAGCAGCGCAATGGCTTCGGCAGGTGAGGTGACGTCCTGCTGGGTCCACTTGTAGTGCAGATGCATGTCGGCGACAGGAGCTTGTGCGTGCAGGCTGAATGACACGCACAGCAGGCAGACGGCTATCCCGCAGCGTTTCAGCATAGAAATTGTGTCAATGCATACCATTTCAGATCGTCGTTCTCTTTGGCGACGCTATCGCGGACAGGGTCCGCTCCTACAGGTGTATCTATTGGTGTAGGAGCGGATCTCGTCCGCGACAGGGTTTTTACCCCCCCAGGCCATCCAGAGACAAGGAGATACGCCAGTTAAATTGTCAATTTCAATGCGCATCTGCATCTGCAGGAGCGGATCTCGTCCGCGATGTTGTCTGCCTGATAACGCAAACCATCAAAACTCGAACTCCATACTCTGAAACACCTGCCCGGCATTACGCCTGGCGAGAAACTCCGCCGTAGGCAAATGCATATACGGTGACTGGTCTATCTCGTAGGCTTCCTGCAAGGCACCACCATTCTCGATAACCTCACCGATCTTGTCACGCAGATACAGCAGGTAATCGCGGGTATAAGTCGTCACGGTCGCCATATCGGTCGGTTCACCGTGACCGGGAATCACCACTTCCGCACCCAGCGCTTCGAAACTGTCCCAGGTTTCAATCCAGGCGGCCGTATCCGTGTGCTCGAACAGCGGCAACATACGCTGGTGAAATGCCATGTCACCGGATATCACCAGCTTCTTTTGCGGCAACCACACGATAATGTCACCCGGGCTGTGTGCCGGTCCCAGGTTCAGCAATTCAATGCGCTCGCCACCCAGCTCAATAACCTTCTTGTCTTCGAAGGTAATATCCGGCATCACCACCTCGGTAGCCGCCGCCTTTTCCTTTACCCGGCCCTGCATCACTTCCAGCAGTGCGAATGACTGTGCCTCGATTTCGTGCACCGCATCCACGTGTGCGATTACCGGCACACCCTGCTCCCGCCAGTAACCGGAACCCAGCATGGCATGGCCCTGGCCATTCTCCAGCACCACGTATTTCACCGGCTTGTCGGTGATCTTTTTAATCTCGTCATGCAGCGCCTTTGCCAACAGGTAATTGTCGCCGGCATTCACCACCAGCACACCCTCGCTGGTGATCACAAAGGAAAGATTATTGTTATGCCCGGAATTTGCGTAGGTTCCCGGTGCCGTGGCGCCAATGGCCGACCACACCCCCGGCACAACCTCCCGGGGCAGATCATAGAGCATCGAACCCGGCGCCTTGTCACTGTTATACAGCGCCTCACCGGTCAGGGGCGCGGCAGCAGGCGCCTCGCTCGCTGGCGCTTGCAGGTGTATGCGCATGAAACGCGCCGCTCGTTGCACCGCATCTTTCGAGGCAAGATCGTCAGCAAAGGTACGCACTGTTTCGGGACGAAAATCAAAACCGCGTCCCACGCCGGGATAGATAACCAGTTGCGCATCCTGGCCATTGTCCTGCATCACCTGCACACTGGTCTCAATCACCCGGCGTCGCTGGTATTGCTCTTCAGCGCCGATAAACACCAGCATCGGCAATGTCAGCAGGTCGATTTCCGGTGCATAGCCATAGACCTGCTGCGGCTCGGGCGCATTCGGGTCCTGCAAATGCGGGTAATAGGATACGTAGCAGGCAATTTCCCGCTGCTGTCGTTTGAATGTCGTTGCCACTTTAAGGGTGTAATAGCCGCCACGCGTATGCGAATACAGGCACGCCCTGTCACTGCTGATATCAGCACGCGCCAGCAACACATCCACCGCCGCATTGACATCTTTCTCCAGTGCATAATCATGCTCAATCGGATGGGTGCCGATAAAATGCGCAGCATAGATATCCGGCGCCAGCACTACAAATCCGCGTGCGGCAACCCGCCGCACATGGCGTTGTATCCCGTCATCCAGCCCGCGGCGTCCATGCTGAAACAATACTGCAGGGTATTTTCCGGCGCCTGCAGGACGGGCAACCAGTGCCGGCACCTCAACGCCACCACTCTGGTAACTGGTCCATGACGTTTCCACCGGGTAGTTATCCGGCACCTCGATCTGGCCGTCGGTCCACCAGGCGTCGTTCCACCACCAGTCATTGTCCTTCACATCCGTTGCAGCAACCGCATTGCCACCAACAAACAGCACCGCGACCAGCAGGCAGTCTCTCAGCTTATTGTTCATGCATTAGTCCCTTCATTGATTCTTCAACCCCAGTATAGGCATTACTGTAACAATCCTTCTACCCGTGTTTGATTTATATCAGCTTATTACGTAAAACAGCAGGTATATTACAAGCAACCCGATTCATACAGCATTACAAATGGAGAACACCATGAGCACACCGTTAATGATCCTGCCAGCCGGCGACAGCAATTCCATCCGCCTGGTCAGACTGCCCGAGGATTTTGAAGAGCACGAGGCCTACCGTCATGTCACCGCCCTGATCGCCTCTATTGAAGAACAGCAGCCGGATTGCAGTAGCGACGACATTCTCGCTGCCCTTGAAGACCACGGTTTTGAGCCCGTCGATTTCATCCTTGGACCGGCACTCCCCTGACTGACGCTGTCATGACCTGTTCTATATAAAAGCACGCTGACAAATGACCATTGTCCAGGGTTATAAATTTCCATGGCAACCCGGCAATCACTTTAGCGTCCTTGTCGATAGTACGGAATTTCTGCCGCGTATGCTCGGTGCCATTGATGCAGCCCGGTACTACCTGCTCCTGGAAATGTACCTGGTGGAATCCGGCATAGTCGCAGACCGGTTCATTGATACCCTGGTGCAGGCCGCAGAACGCGGCGTCCAGGTTTACCTGCTGTTTGACGATTATGGTGCCCGTCAGCTAAACCGGGGTGACCGCGAACGCCTGGATCAGGATAATATTCGCAGCCTCTATTACAACCCGCTGCAATCACACAGCATCCTGCCCAATCTCTACAGAATTTTCTGGCAGCGCATCCACCTGGGTCTGCATAGAAACCATCGCAAGTTATTGCTTGTCGATGGCCGGGTTGCTTTTGCCGGCGGTGCCGGCATTATCGACGAGATGGATTCGCCACAGGCTCCCGAACTGCGCTGGCGTGAAAACATGATCGAAATCCACGGGCCGGTAATCGAAGACTGGCAATCCCTTTTTACTGACAGCTGGAATCGCCTTGCAACACAGCCACTGACAGTTACCAGCGTAACAGCTGAATATTTTGAAAAGGGTCAATCCGGCCGGGTAACAGTTAACGAGGCCCGTCACAGGACCGGCATACAGCGATCCTTACTGAAACAACTGAAAAGCGCACGCCAGCGCATCTGGATCACCACCGCCTATTTCATACCATCCTGGAGTATTCGCAGAAAACTTAAACGCGCTGCCAGAAGCGGTATCGACGTGCGCCTGTTGCTGCCCGGCCCGGTTACCGACAACCCCGGGGTACGTTATGCCGGTCGTCGTTACTATGAGCGACTGCTAAAAAGCGGTATCCGCATCTACGAGTACACACCACGGTTCCTGCATGCAAAAACAGTACTCTGTGATGACTGGGTGTCGGTCGGTTCCTGCAATTACGACCGCTGGAACCTGCAATGGAACCTGGAGGCCAACCAGGAAATCAACAGCCATGAACTGGCCGGCACAGTCGCCACTATATTCGAGAACGATATCCTCGATGCCATTGAATACAGCCGGGATGAATGGCAACAACGCAGCCATTATATGCGGCTGTTTGAATGGTTCTGGCGGCGCGTGGAATTACTGTCAATGAAAATCAGACATCGCAGGCACAAATAACCATTCTCAGGCCGCTGTCCTCGGCGTCACACCACCGTGATCGATACGCTCGTATTCGGCAATCACCTGTGCACCCAGCAGCAGGATAATCGCCGCAAACTCAAAACTCAGCAGGATGATAACCGTGGTGGCAAGCGAGCCATAAATAATACTGACGAAAGAAAGGCTGGTGAAATACCAGATAAGCGCATGGCGTGTGATCTCCCACAGCAGGGTGGCCACAACACCGCCAACCAGCGCATGCGACCAGGCCAGTCGGCCGACCGGCATGACCAGGTAAATCGACGTCAGCAACAGCACTTCACCGAGCACTCCAAGCAGGTACAGTACTGTCGCTGTGGTGCTTGTCATGTTGATATCAATACCAACCAGCGTCGGGGTGTCATTGCTGTGCTGGTTAAGCCAGCCGGCCATCAAACTTACCACCAGAAAACCTGCCGCCAGTAACAAAATATACACATACGGCAGCAATGCCGAGACCAGGAAGTGCCGGTGCTGGGCCTGTCGCCGATGCAGGAAGATCATCGACATGGCATTTTCCAGCACTGTAAACGCCAGCGAACTGAAAAACAGCAACATCAGGATGCCCATCGTGCCAATCACCTTCCAGTGCGACAGAAAGGCCTGCAGATGCTGTGACAGCACGTCTGCACTGATCGGTGCTGCCATTGTCAGCACTCTGGATACCGTTTTGAGCAGCAATTCCTGCTCGAGAAACTGAGACAACACAATCAGCACCAGCGCAAACAGCGGAATAATCGACAGCAGCGTGTAATAGGCCACCGCACCGGCCAGTAACAGGCCCTGGTTGTCGCGAAAGCCCCTTATAACAGTAAGCAGGAAGTGCCACGGGTGGCTGAGAACATAATTCAGGGGTGAGAGAGATTCGCCCAAGGGAATCATATCGCGGCGGAAACCCGGAAACGGATCTCCACCGCGGATGACATCGTAATTACGCGACCTG